>DGBL01000178.1 GCA_002384315.1 Micrococcaceae bacterium UBA4005
GGTGGCCTCCGGACAGTTCGCCTTCCGCCCGGCCCGGTGAGCTGTCCCTACGCGCTTCAGGCGGCGCGGACGGCGTCGACCGGCAGGCCCTCCAGGCGCCATTCAAGCATCCCGTCGTTGAGCCTGCGAGCGCGGTGCCCGGCAGACCGCAGCAGGTCCACAGCTTCGTAGGCGAGCACGCAGTAGGCGCCGCGGCAGTAAACGACGACCTCCTGACCTGCGGGANNTCGCCGATCCGGCAGGCAAGCTCATCGAGGGGGATGGACAGGGCGCCGGGGATGTGCGCTGCACGGTATTCCTCCGGCGGGCGAACATCGAGCACGGTCACCGTGCCCGCCGCGGCCCGGCTCAGGAGTTCCTCCCGCGTCACTTCCAGGGGTGTTCCGGTGGCATCGGTCTCCGCCGACCCGTGGATGCCCAGGTAGTCGGCGCGTTTGTGGTCGACGGCGGGAAGCCGAGCCCGGGCGACGGTGCGCAGCGCGTGGAAGAGGCCAGCGACGTCGGGCCCGGCGAGGTCATAGTAGATCCGCGCCCCGTCCTTGCGGGTGGTGACCAACCCGGCCAGTTTCAGCGTCTGTAAGTGCGCCGATGCGGTGCTGAGCCCGAGCCCGGCCGTAGCCGCGAGGTTCTCCACGCTGCGTTCTCCCTGGGCGAGCAGGTCAATCAGTTCGAGGCGCTTGCCGTGGCCCATGGCCTTGCCTATGCGGGCAAATTCCTCGAACAATGCGGACTTCTTCTGCCGGTCACCCATCCATGCCTCCAATATTCCATGTAATACTAGAATCTCTAGTGTTCCATGTTTCCGTGGAATATCAGAATACCCGCCCGCTGCGGCTCATTGACTGTCGCGGGACACTGACTGTAAGGAGCGGCGACCATGGCCACACTGGATCTGATCCCGGTGATCAACGAGGGGCTGGGAAATTCGACCTATCTGCTCGACCTCGGCGACGGGAGCGCATTGGTGGTCGACCCGGAGCGGGATCTGCGCCAGGTCCGCGCCGCGGCGGACGGGCTGGGGCTGAAGCTCGCGTTCGCCGTCGAAACCCACCTCCATGCCGATTTCATCTCCGGCGTCCGGGAATTGGCCGAAACCGAGGGCGCCACGGTGCTTTCCCCTGAGGTTGGCGCCCGTGAATTCGCGTACCGGGCGCTGGCGGACGGGGAGACGGTTCAGCTCGGTGCGCTCACCCTGCAGGCGCTGGCTACGCCGGGACACTCCCCGGAACATCTCTCCTACCTGGTGTTCGAGGGTGCACCGGTTGACGGCGCGCCCGTCGCTGGAGTTTTCACCGGAGGGTCCCTGATGGTGGGGACAGCTGGCCGGACGGACCTGGTGAGCCGGGAGCAGACGGTGCCCCTGGCCCGGGCCCAGTACCACTCGCTACGCCGGCTGATGGAGCTTGACGATGCTACCCCGGTGTGGCCCACCCACGGCGCCGGCTCCTTCTGCTCGGCCGGTACCTCCGGCGATCGGATCACCACCATTGGGCGTGAACGGGCCACGAATCCGCTGCTGCAGGTAGCGGGGGAAGACGCGTTCGTCGAGGCCCTGCTGGGTTCGTTGGGAACCTTTCCCGATTACTTCCTGCGCCTCGGCGAGGTCAATCGCCGCGGCCCGGGGGTTCTCGCTGACCCGCCCGCCCTGGCTCCGCTCACCGTCACGGAGGTTCGGAACCTGATGGGCCGGGACGCCCAGATTGTCGACGTCCGACCGCCGTCGGACTTCGCGGCCAGCCATATCCCCGGTGCGCTGTCCATCGCGCTGCGCCCAGTCTTCGCAACCTGGCTGGGCTGGCTCGCGGAACCGGCCCGGCCGCTCGTGATCATCCGGGGACGGGAGCAGGATCCGACGGAGATTGCTTGGGCCGCCGCGACTGTCGGCTTCGACCGCCTTGCCGGAGAGCTCGACGGCGGCATGGCCGCCTGGAACGGTGGCGGAGCGCCCGCAACCGCATCCGGGGGTACGGCGTCGGTGGGTATGGCATCCCTCATCACGGCAACAGAATTGGCGTCGGGCCCGGCGTCCTCCGCCGCGGTACTGGACATCCGCCAGCGCCGAGAATTCGCTGCCGGGCACGTGCCCGGGGCAATGAACATTGAACTGGGATCACTGGCTGAGGAGTTGGAGAAGGTCCCGGATGGTCCGCTCGTGGTCATGTGCGGGCACAGCGAACGGGCGATGGGCGCAGCCAGCATCCTCGAACGAGCTGGCCGGACCGGTGTCAGCGTTCTGGACGGCGGTCCGGACGACTGGGCAGGTGCTGCGGGCCGGCCCGTCGAGACGGGAATCCCGGAGGCAGCGAAATGATGACGGACACCAACTCTTCCCGGCCACGCCGCGGCACGCCCGATGCCATCCGGCTGGGACTCCGGCAGAATCTTGCGCAGTTCATGCTGCTTGTCGCCGTCAACGCGCTGGTCGGAGGAACCCTGGGGCAGGAGCGGACTGTCCTGCCGCTGCTGGCCGAAGAAGTCTTCAAACTTGATCTTTACACCAGCGCGCTGACCTACATTCTGGCCTTCGGGCTGGCCAAGGCCGGGACCAACTATTTTGCCGGGACCCTCTCGGACAGGTACGGGCGCAAGCCGGTGTTGATCGCGGGCTGGCTGATCGCGCTACCGGTCCCGCTGCTGCTCATCTTCGGCCCGTCCTGGGGGTGGATCGTCGCGGCAAACGTAGTCCTGGGCATCAGCCAGGGCCTCACCTGGTCCACCACCGTAGTGATGAAAATGGACCTGGTGGGCCCGGAGCGCCGCGGTATGGCGATGGGATTCAACGAGGCGGCCGGTTACCTCGGCGTCGCCGGGACAGCCCTGGCGACCGGCTACATTGCCGCCACCTATGGGCTCCGGCCGGGACCGTTCCTGCTCGGTGCCGCGTATATTGCCCTCGGGTTGGGCTTGTCGGTGCTCGCAGTGAAGGAAACCCGCCAGCATGCACGGCTGGAGGCGGCCAACCACACGTCCGCCCACGCCGAGGCGCACGCCGAACTGAGCAACCGGCAGGTTTTTACGCTGACGAGCTTCCGTGACCGATCATTATCCTCGGTGAGCCAGGCTGGGCTGGTCAACAACCTCAACGACGG
>DGBL01000105.1 GCA_002384315.1 Micrococcaceae bacterium UBA4005
ATCTCGATGACGTCGATGGAGCCCCCGCCGCCGCGGGCGAGCTCGCGGCAGCTGTCGCACTCTCCGCACGGGTCGGCGACCGGCGCCTGGACGCAGTTGAGCGCCCGGGCCAGGATCCGGGCCGAGGTCGTCTTGCCGCAGCCGCGGGGCCCGGAGAAGAGGTAGGCGTGATTGATGCGTCCTTTGCCGATCGCAGCCATGAGCGGATCGGTGACATGCTCCTGGCCGATGACGTCCGCAAAGGATTCGGGCCGGTACCGGCGATAAAGGGCTGTACTCACAGATGAACCCTATCTGGTGCCACCGAGGGATGACATCCCTCGGAACCGGTGTTCGCAGGTCAGTGGACAGGTTAACGGTGAAGACCCCCCATGCACCTGCCAGAGCCCACTTACCCTTGCTACCTTCCGGTCCTGGGGGAGTTCGCGGGATGACACCACATGGGGGGCCGGGAAAGAGTCTACAGGAATCCGTAGCGCCGCTCGAAGCTTGCACAGGCCGTGCGGGATGCCTCCGGTAACTGGGGGATTCGGTACATCACGGAACTATGGGTATTCTGGTATCTGCTCCGAAACTGGAGGATTCGCCTAGCGGCCTATGGCGCACGCCTGGAACGCGTGTTGGGTTAACGCCCTCGGGGGTTCAAATCCCCCATCCTCCGCACTGTGATGTAGCGGGACATCCTTTACGGATGAGCCGACTCATCGGTAACACCCCGGTCTTCGGACCGGGGTGTTTTTCGTTCTCCGGGCTGGGAGAACCCACTGAGCGAAGCGACGCAGGCCGCAAGGAAAGCCGCACCGGCGTCGTCGTTGACCAGCTGTCCCACGGGGAGTACCTGGTACGGCTTCGCTGGCACGCCGTCCCCAGGGCGGACATCCACATGCGCGACGGCGAAGCCCTCTGCGTGCAGGTAGTCAGCCATCGCGTAGTCGGTCCGGGAATCACCCACTGTCCGCCAGCGGGAGGGTACCGGCCCGTGGGCGCGCAGCAGGGTCAAAGCGCGCTCCGCGCCGAGGTCCTTGCCAACTCCCNNTCCAGCCAGCACACACCCAAATCGTGACTGCGCATGAGATCGAGTGCGTCGGCATCGAAAGCGCCTTGGGCCGCGCGATAGTCCTCGCTTGCGACGTCGAGATTCTGCTCAACGGACACCATTGCCCGCTTTGTCTCGTCGAAAAACATTAAATCGGCGTATTTACTGGCAACGAGGTTCCTGATGGAGTCGGCATACGATGCGGGAACCGCCAGCCGATCGTCCACCTGGACAGCGCTGTACTGGTCTTGCGAAAAGGTGAACCACACTGCCCCTTTTTCACAGATCGCATGGAATTCCACCCCGGCCGGAATGCCTGCAGAACGCATCGGGGACATCACCTCGGACCGGATGAAAGCGTCCGAACGGCCCGTGTTGAACACGATCGGCCAGCCGGCGCTCGCGAGTGTGAGCAGATCGGCAATGATTCTCGCTGGCACCCTGCGCGTCACAGGGCTGGCCAGCGGGCCGTCCACGTCCAGGAGCAGCCCCGTGGTGGCGGTGGCTGCTGCCGGTTGGAGCAAGGGTGTTCCAGTACGCGGAGAAGTGGTCATATCGCATTATGCCCATAGGGGCGAATATCCCCCATTTCCGCGACCCATGGTTAACCCAAGGTGATTTGGTCAGGATGGTTCCTAATCAATGACCAACTCATCGACAGGAGTGGAGCGATCATGGTAAACCTCCACCAATCGACCCTCGATTGGACATCAGCGGGGACGCCGCTGGCTGGGCCGGACGGTCTGACTCGCCGCGTTTTCGGCGCGCTTGCCGGCTCCGCGTTGGCTCTTGCGGCCGGCGCCGTCGTGACTGCCGGAGTCACCGGAAGCGCCACTCCGCAGGGCACCACGGTCTCGTTCGGCCATCTCCGTATACGTGCTGCCGAACTTCAGGCGCGGCTAGGCACTGCGGGCGATGACGCTGTGGGTGATGGCGCTGCACAAATGTCCAACACCGCAGGCCACGGCACTCATGGCACGACGTCGATCGGGGGCACTGCGCAGCCAGCCAACTTCACCTGGGGAAGCCATCTGGTGTTGACGCTCGACATCTGGAATGAGACGGCCCAGGCGCTGCGGATTACCCCGGGACAACTTAGGATCCGGATCGGCGTCGAAGGGCCCAGCATCACCAACCGGGCGTCCGGAGGTGAAACCGGGCCGCTCGAGGCGGGAGGCCGGGCCAGGATGTGGATGAGCTTCCTTGTCCCGACCGACGCCCGCGGATTCATCGCCGAATTTGCCGACCCCTGGAAGGACTCGGCTCCGATACGACTCGCCCTACCCACTGTGTACCGGCGTCCAGGCCGGATGGAGGACTAACCATGGCACCCGTCGAAAACAACCAGGAAGCCGTTCCGGACGATGCCGTTCGGGACAGCGCAGAGGTACGCCGTTGGGACCTGCTGAGGTACGGGGTTGCCACCGGGCTTGGCCTGGTAGGGCTCGGTGCGATCAACAGCCGTAAGCCAGCCAACGCCGTTGTCCCGGACGCCGGCCCGGTTGCTGAGCCAACCATCCCTGGCGTGCTGGATCTTTACATTAATGAGGGATACCTCAAAATGGTCGATGACACGCTCGTCTACCACCGCGGATTCGGTGAACGGCCCACGGAGGCCAGGGACCCCCGCCCTAGTCTTGCCCTCACGCCAGCCGTCTTTAACGCGACGGGGGAGGTGGTCTTCAGCCGAAGCTACCCCCTGAACGCGGCTCTTCCTCCTGCGGGGGTTCCAGCACCCTACAAGGCGGATCCGGTCAACCCCGGGCAGTACTATATCCGCCGGAATTATTGGGCCAGCTACTTTCCGCAACGCGTCATCATCGCCGAAACAGGCAGCAGGCTACGGTTCAGGATCTACAACCGGCTCGCGAAACCACATGAATTTGTCCTGCATGGGGCAGGGCTCGACGGCGGCGATGCCACCACCGGCCCGATTGCACCCGGGTCGATGGCGTGGCTTGAACTCGACGCTCCGGCGCCGGGAACCTACATTTACTCGGATCCGACGAACGCACCGGTGGAGCGGGTACTAGGCCTTTTCGGCGCACTCCTGGTGATCGACCCGGCCTTTGCCTGGGACGTGGTCCCAGGCCGGGCCAGTTTTGAACGTCAATGGGTGTGGATATGCCATGCCATCGATCCGGAGTGGGCCAGGATTGAAGCCGCTGGCGGAACCGTTGACCCACGCACCACTCGGGCCGTGCCCCGCTACTTCACCCTCAACGGTCGAAGCGGATTCGAATCACTTGGGCTGACCAAGGACCCGGTGCTCAATCTTGCCGCCCAGGAGGAAACTCTGATAGCCGGGTATCCGCGGCAGCTTGACGTCCGGAAATTTGGGGAAGGAGCCGAAGCCGGGACTCTGCGCGGCGGGCAGTTGGTGCGGATGATCAATCCCGGGTTGGTGGCCCATCAGATGCATTTTCATGGCAACCACCTGTGGACTATCCGCCGGGATAACGTCAACTTCCCTCGCCATGACGCATTCGTCTCGGCAGACGGGCATATCGTCGTCCAGCAGTGGGAGGACGTCGTGGAACTTGACCCAATGAGCCACAAGGACTGCGTCATCCCGCTGAAGCGCCCGCCGGATGCTATCGACCCGGTATGGTTTGCGCGAACCTCCGACTGGCAGTACCCGATGCACTGCCATGCCGAGCCCTCCCAAACTGCAGCCGGGGGCATGTACCCGGGTGGGCTGGTAGCCCACTGGACGTTGAAGGGACCAGCATCATGAGCTTCCTTGGACTAAACCACAGTGTGTGGGCCGCAGAGATCAAGCGTCGTATTGATGCCCAGCGGCGGCGTCGACAGGCGGCACTGGTCGCGGCACAACGACGCCGGGAGGCGGCCGCCGCCGCGAAGAAGCGGCGGGAGGCTACTGCCGCCGCTGCCAAAAAGCGCAGGGAAGCGGCGGCTGCGGCACGGAGACGGCGGGAGGCAGCTGGAACTCCGACACCCTCGCCAGCGCCCACGCCAACTCCCACACCGGTTGCTTCCCCGACCGCCACCGCCGCGCCTGTCGTGGCGGTTCCGATGCCGAGCGCTGAACCCGCACCTTCTCCGACGCCCGCTCCGATAGTGGAGGGCGGACACCCACACGAGTTCGAGAGCCAAGTTGACTTCAGCTCCAACCAGCTGGACCTGCAAAACCCGGTTACCGAGTTTTTCCAGACCCCAGACCGGCTCGAGGTCCTCTCCGTGTTCAAGCGGGATCTGAGCTTCGACGACGGTGCCGTGTTTGAGATGTGGAGTTTCGAATCGGCGACTTCTGGCCGGGGGTTTCCAGGACCACTGCTTCGCCCCACGGAAGGCGAGATCTTCCACGCGCAAGTCACTCCCAGCATGGGGCCGCACACAGTCCACTGGCATGGGATGGAACCTGATCCGCGCAACGATGGAGTCGGCCATACGTCCTTCGAAATTGGCGGTACCTATACCTACCAGTGGCAGGCGGAACCGGGGCGGCCAGGCGACCCAAATTATGGAGCCGCGGGAACGTATTTTTACCATTGCCACGTCAACACGACCCTGCACGTCCAGATGGGAATGCTTGGTCCGTTGGTGATCGACCCAGTAGTGCACCCGGATTATCCGGTCAGTCCGGGGGCCCGCCGGGTCTTCGTGGACGGACCGGAATACGATATCGACACTGAAGCACTGCTGATGCCGTACTCGGTCGACCCCCGCTGGCATACCCTGAGTCACGCCGCAGGCCTGTCCGGGGAGGACGTAGGACTGAACAGGTTCGAACCGACTCATTTCTATCCGATGGGCGGGGAGCTGGCACACCGCCCGGACGCGGAGAAAAAGGTATGGATCATGTCTTCGCTGCGGGCGAACGTTGCTGGCGGAGAGCGGAAGCCAACCCTCCTGCGGGTCCTGAACGGAAACTATCTTCCGATCTACCTTGAGTTCACCGAGGAGGACGGCACCACAGTAGACATGGCCGAGGTCGTCTCCCATGACGGGCGGGCTTTCAGGGATACCTCGGTCCCGGGACAGTTCTCACCGACCTGCGCTGATGCCGGTTACCCGCTAACAACCGACTGTTTGGCGTTTGGTGCCGCAGAGCGGTACGACCTGCTGCTTCGCCCGCCGCGCGCCGGAAAGTTCCTGCTCCGAGTGGAGTGGCGGGACTGGATCACCAGCGAAATACTCTCCACACGAAGCATCCCGGTCATCGCCTCATGACCGCGGTGGTAACCGTATAGCCACAGTCTGGGGGCGCGCTGTGCATTATGTTCCATTCGTCCGGCAAGTTCCCTAGGCTGTATCAGTGATCTTTAAAGCAGTCAGCGACGGACGCCCGTACCCCGACCATGGATATGTGACACCAAAGGACTGGTCCGAGGTTCCTCCGCGGCAGGTTCGTCTAGACGAACTAGTGACGACAAAGACCACCCTGGACCTCGAGGCACTACTGGCCGAGGATTCCACCTTTTTCGGTGACCTCTTCCCGCATGTTGTGCAGTGGAAGAAGACTATGTATCTGGAGGATGGACTGCATCGGGCTGTGCGCACCGCACTGCACCAGCGGAGCATCTTGCATGCGCGAGTGCTGGAAATCGATGACTGAGGAGCCACCGCAGCAGGGCCGACCGCAAAAGGACGGCTGGGATCCCACCGAATGGCATGGACACCGCATATTCACCGAGACGGATCTCGTTGCGGCCTTCCCGGATGAGCAGCCGATTGAACGCCCGGTAGTCTACATGCGCCGGCTACGGCACGGCGTTGTGCTGGTGGTGTTGCTCGGCCTGCTGGTGGCGGCGGTCCTCGTGGCGTTGGGGATCCAACGCGGGGATATTCGGATAGGCGCCTTCGAGCCGGCCCCCGCGCCGCACGCTAGCTGCCCCGCCGGTCCTTTCGATTTCCAGGACCCCAGCGCCGTCACCGTAAATGTTTATAACAGCACCACTATTGAAGGTCTTGCCAGTACGGTGGCGAACCAATTACGTCAGCGTGCGTTCGCGGTTGCCGAAATATCCAATCGCAGTGTCAACCGCCAGGGAATGACGGCGATCATCGTCTCCGGTCCGAAGGGAGAAGCTAATGCTTTTTCAGTGCAGCGAATCATCCCGGAGGCTGTTTATCTGGCCGATGACCGGCCAGGCCGGAGTGTGGATGTAGTCATCGGTTCCGGGTTCCGCGCATTGGTGCCGGAGGAAGCAGTGGACATCACCCCGGGCGGGCTGACGTGCGCCGGTGCTGCGGCGCAGGAAACGGTCGAGGAAGCGGAACCGGAAAGCACTCCTGCCCAGCCGTGATGCCATGCCCGCCCGTGATGCCATGCCCAGGCGGGAACCGCCGGGGCATGGCATCACGGGCGGCAAAGAGTCTCGTTCTCAGGCGGCGATAAGCTGCAGGCTTTCCTGGAAGTAGCGCTCATAGGCGGCCACTGTCAGGAACGCAGGAAACTCGGTGCCCAGCGAAACATCCTCGAAGATGTCCACGGCGTCCTCGAAGCGGTCTCCCTCAAACCGCTCGAGTGAGGAAAAGACCTCCTCAAGCAGCTCAGCGACCCACTCCTGGGTGATGATTTCGCCGTCTTCGGTAATCGCGCTGGCATGAATCCACTGCCAAATCTGGGAACGGGAAATCTCCGCAGTGGCGGCGTCCTCCATCAGGTCATTGATTGCCATTGCGCCGTTGCCGCGTAGCCAGGATTCGATGTAACGGACGCCGATTTCGAGGTTGCTGCGGATACCTTGCTCCGTGATGATGCCCGGTGTCCCCGCGATGTCCAGCAGCGCCTTAGCCTGGGGGACCACATCTTCGCGGGATCGCGAGAGCTGGTTCGGCGAGCGTCCCAGCACGCTGTCGAAGACCTCCCGGGCTACGGGAACCAGATCGGGGTGCGCAACCCAGGCGCCGTCGAACCCGTCCTTTGCCTCGCGGGTTTTCTCGGCCCGCATCTTCTCGAAGGCGACGCTGTTGGCTGCGTGGTCCCGGCGGTTGGGAACGAAGGCGGACGGTCCGCCGATGGCGTGGGCGCCGCGTCGATGGCAGGCGCGGACCAGTTGGTCCGTGTAAGCGCGCATGAAGGGGGCGGTCATTGTCACCATATTGCGGTCGGGCAGGACGAACCGCGCGCCACGGGTGCCGAAGTTCTTGATGACGGAGAAGATGTAGTCCCAGCGNNGTGATCGTTTCGATCAGCACAGTCGCGCGGATGGTTCCGCGGGGGATTCCCAGCAGGCGCTGGGCGAGGACAAAGATCTCGTTCCACAGCCGGGCCTCGAGGTGGTTTTCGATCTTCGGCAGGTAGAAGTAGGGGCCGCGGCCCTGGTGCAGCAAGGTGCGTGCGTTATGAAAAAAGTGCATCCCGAAGTCAAACAGCCCGCCTGCTACCGGAACGCCGTCGATCAGCACATGCTGTTCGGGCAGGTGTAGTCCGCGCGGCCGCACCACGATGGTTGGGCAGTCCGTCGGGGCACAGCCAACCGTATAGTGTTTGCCTTCCGGTGTCGTGTGGGAGAGCGTCCCGTTCAGGGCGTCCTGGAGATTCAGCTGCCCATTGACGATGTTCGACCAGGACGGGGTCAGGGAATCCTCCAGGTCTGCCAGCCATACATTGGCTCCGGAGTTCAGCGCATTGATGGCCATCTTGCGGTCCACCGGACCGGTGATTTCAACCCGGCGATCCGCGAGCCCCGGCGCCACGGGCGCGACCTGCCATGCGGCATCCTCGCGGATGTGGCGGGTTTCCGGAAGGAATCCGGGATCGCTTCCACGCGAGATGAGGGCCCGTTGTTCTCCGCGGCGGGCAAGCAACTCCTGCCGGCGGGTTTCGGTGTGCTGGTGGAGCGCGCGAACGAAGTCGAGCGCCTCACGGGTCAGGACCTCGTCCTGGCGGCGAACCGTCGGGGCGGTGAGCGCAATTCCGTTCAGGGTCGAAAGACTGTTCATGGCGGTTGCTCCTTCTGTGCGGGTGATGCCGTGGTGGCGGACACCAACCTTGCGGCTGGGTGCAAGGGTAGGGCCCGCCACCACGTGGGGGTGGTTTAGTGGAACTGCTGTGATTCGGTTGAGCCCGTCAGTGCGAGCGTGCTCCCGGTCGGGTTGAGGGCGGTGGCTACCTGGTCGAAGTATCCCGTTCCTACCTCGCGCTGGTGCTTTGTGGCGGTGTAGCCGCGCTTTTCCGCAGCGAACTCGCGTTCCTGCAAGTCGACATAGGCGGTCATTCCGTCGCGGGCATAGCCGTGGGCGAGGTCGAACATCGAGTAGTTCAAGGCGTGGAAGCCGGCCAGGGTGATGAATTGGAACGTGAATCCCATAGCTCCCAGTTCGCGCTGGAACTTCGCGATCGTGGCGTCGTCGAGGTGCTTTTTCCAGTTGAACGACGGCGAGCAGTT
>DGBL01000029.1 GCA_002384315.1 Micrococcaceae bacterium UBA4005
CCGGTCATATCTGATTCTGCGAGGCTCTCGATGCCGAGCCGGACGTCATGCGGAGATTCGTCGGGGAACACCAGATCCGCAACGGATCCGTAGTCGAGTTCGAGCACCCCGTCTTTGCGAAAAAGCTCCAGCCAGTCAGTGAGGTCGGTCAATTCGTCCAGCAGGTCCAGCTCCGGTGCGCTGATAGCAAGTCGCGCGATGGCGTGGCGGGCGCGGTTCAGGCACTCATCAACCCGAACCGAAACACGCACTGTCAGTACCCGGCCGTCGTCCTCGATGACTTCGGTGAGGTCGTCCTCGTGGATAAGCACGAACCAGGCGAACGGCACACCCCACGTTGCTGAACGGGTGTGGAGTTTTCCAACGGAATCAGCGATCATGTCGGGGTCCAAGCGCGTCTGCTGTGCTTCCCTGGCGGCGGGCGGAAGCAGGACATCAACCAGCGGCGCCCGCAGGCTTTGGTCGAGCGAATCAGCGGCGAGTGCGGCGCGGACCGTGAGCTGATTGGGACAGTAAAAGGCCGAGGTGGCACCGTCCGTTCCAGGGAAATGCAGGACCCTGATCAGATCCGTGACGTTGTGGGGGAAGGGATCCGATACATTGCGGGTCACCCGCCGTATCGAAGCCTGGTGGTCGAGCTGCTCGGTAAGATGACGCTCGCGCGATCGTTGGCCCATAATGGCAAGCTGCTGGCTGTCGTCGAAGGCGTCGAGCGGTTCGTAGACACGCAGCAGAGACACATACGGGAAGCTTGAGGGGCTCATGTCGTCGAGACGGCTGTTCATACAGGGCCGAGCTCCACAACGACCGGCGCATGGTCCGACGCGCCCTTACCCTTGCGTTCTTCGCGGTCAATCGACGCGCCCTTGACCCGGCCGGCCAAAGCGGGTGAACCAAGCACGAAGTCGATTCGCATGCCTTCCTTTTTGGGGAACCGCAACTGCGTGTAGTCCCAGTAGGTGTAGGTTCCGGGCCCAGGAGTGAATTCGCGGGCGACATCCGTGAACCCGACCTTTTCAAACGCTGCGAAGGCGTCCCGTTCCGCGGCGCTAACATGGGTGAAGCCCTCTCGGCGGAACAAGTCGATGTCCCAGACATCCTCATCCCGCGGAGCGATATTCCAGTCGCCCATGAGGGCAACCGGGAGCGCCGGATCCTCGGTAATCCAGCGCTGGGCATGCTGTTGGAGTACCTCCAGCCAGCGGAGTTTATAGGGCATATGCGGATCCTCAAGCCCGCGGCCATTGGGTACATAAAGGCTCCACACGCGGACCCCCGCGCAGGTCGCTCCGATCGCACGGGCCTCCTGCACCGGTTCAATGCCCGGCTTGGCGAAGGCGGGCTGGTCGGGAAAAGTGCGTTCGACGTCGTCAAGGCCTACCCGGGAGGCTATGGCCACACCGTTCCACTGGCTGAGGCCGAAGTGGGCGACCTCATATCCGCTGGATTCGAAGAGGTCCCAGGGAAAATTCTCGTCTTTGCATTTGGTTTCCTGGATCGCCAACACATCCACGTCGGAGCGCCGCAGCCACGCTTCGACACGATCGGCGCGGGCGCGGAGGGAGTTAACGTTCCAGGTGGCTATCTTCACGGACCCTAGGTTACCAACCTCAGCTGGGTCAGGTCCTCCACCAGGAGTCAAGGAGGCTCACGGGAACGGTGCGCTTGTGGCGGGTGAGCAGGTACCGGTGTTCGATAGCCGCAGCGGCGTCGTCGTCCACGACCCGCCCTTCCAGATAATCGTCGATCTGGTCGTAGGTGAGCCCAAGCTCGTGTTCGTCACTCTGCCCGGGTCGCTCGTCGAGCAAATCCGCAGTGGGAACCTTGTTGTAAATAGCTGCAGGGGCTCCCAGCTCCTGGAGAAGCTGGCGGTTCTGCCGTTTGTTCAGCCCGAATAAAGGCAGCACATCCGCCCCGCCGTCGCCGAATTTCGTGAAGAAGCCGGTCACGGACTCCGCACCGTGGTCCGTGCCGACCACCAGCAGGTTCCGTTGCCCAGCTATCGCATACTGGGCGGCCATCCGGGCGCGGGCCTTGGTGTTGCCCTTGGAAAAGTCTGACATCGGCTCTTGGCAGGCGGCTAAGTATTCCGCTTCGAAACCATCGACGGCTGCTGCAATATTGTACAGAATCGAGCTCCCAGGCTGGATGAAGGCCAGCGCCGCCTGCGCGTCCTGCTCATCCAGCTGGGTCGCGTAGGGGAGCCGGACCGCCACGAAGGTCGCGTCGTCCTGACCATCGGCGCGCAGTTCCTCGGTTGCAAGTTGCGCAAGCCGTCCAGCCAGCGAGGAATCCAGCCCGCCGCTGATTCCCAGCACAAACCCCCGGGTGCCGGTGGCGCGGGCGTAATCTTTGAGAAAGTCAACCCGGCGCCGGATTTCCCCGGCCGGATCAATGGCAGGTTGAACGCCCATCTCTTCAATAATTTTCGCCTGTAGTTCGCGCATGCGTTCAGGCTACTACGGGCACGTCGCGGGTCCCTGGATAGACTTAGGCCATGACCACCGACATCATTGCTGACCGCGCCCGTTTACTCGAATTGATCAAGGAACTGGCCGTCGTCCATGAGAGAGTGACCCTCTCCAGCGGTGTCGAGGCGGATTATTACATCGATCTGCGTCGTATCACCTTGCACCACGAGGCCTCCCGGTTGGTGGGGCGTGTCATGCTCGCATTGCTTGACGACGCCGGAATAACCTTCCGCAGCGCAGGCGGGCTGACCATGGGTGCAGACCCGGTGGGCACCGCGCTGATGCACGCCGCGGGGGACGCCGGGCGCGAGGTGGACGCGTTTGTGGTCCGCAAGGTGCAAAAAACGCACGGCATGGGCCGCCAAGTGGAAGGCCCGGACGTCTCCGGCCGCGCCGTCGTCGTGCTGGAGGACACTTCCACCACCGGCGGGTCGGCGCTTACCGCCGTCGAAGGCGTACGCCGGGCTGGTGGGGACGTGCAGGCAGTGGCCGTGATTGTCGATCGGGACACTGGATCCCGCGAACGTATCGAAGCTGAGGCGGGCGTTCCCTACCTGTTTGCCTTCGGCAAGGACGAACTCGGGCTCGTATAACTGAGACGCCAGCGGGTGCCGCAGCGATGAGGAGTGAGTACGAGCGCCTGCTCCGGGACGCGGAGCAGGTCAAAGCCTTCTCCCGCAGATCCCTGCTGGTCGGCTCGGCGCTCGGACTGGCGCTGACCGCCGACCTCGCCGCGACTAGGTTCATCCAGCAGCAACGCAACGTCGTGCGGCTACTGCCGCTCCGGGACGACGGCGCGCGGCAGCGGTTTCCGGCCTCGCGCTGGGTGCTGTTCCCCGGATACAAAACCAGTTGGGAAGAGAGCCTTTGGATCCTCAACTCCCTGCGGCCGGCCCTGTCCCGCCGGGCGCAGATGTCCGCTGTCGGCTACTCCAACCAGGGCCTGGATATCGATAATATTGTGTCCGCGCTGAACCGGTATGTCCGTAACTTCCAGCTCGAAACGCTGTACTTCTACGGCCACAGTTTCGGCGGGATGGTCGCCGTCGAGGTCGCGGCGCGGCTGAGCCAACGCGACATCTCGGTCGAAATGATCGTGCTTGACTCGAGCCCGCACAGCAAATTCGATGTGTTGGACCAGCAGATGTTCGACGGCGTCGTCTTCCTGTATGAGGCAGGGTACCGGATTCCCACCGTGGTGCGCGGAGGCTACGAATTCGGTGAACGCGTAGTGCATAAAAACGAACGGTCCTGGCGCCAAATCGCCAACCAGGCACTCGAGCAGCTTTCGCCGCTGGCACCCTCGAGCGAGCTGATCCAGTCGCAGTCCTCCTACATCTACCACTTTGATGTCACCCGGTTCCGTGACGGGCTGGGGGACACGAAGATGGCCTTCATCGGCAACCCGGGCGACGCCGTCGTGAACTACTCCACGACCAGGCCCGGGTGGGCAGAGGCGTTTCCCCGCAACATGGTCTCCACGGACCTGGTCACCGCGAGCGCGGTTCCGGCCCACGCCAGCCCGCAATGGAACCCGCTGATTTACCAGGAGCTGCTACGTACCCTGCAGAACGAACTAATCCCCCTCCCGCCCGGCGGCGGGCGGAAGTACATTTCCTAGCCCCCACACGGAGATTAGCCCTGCAGTGCGAAGCTTAGACCTGGTCGATAAGGTCTGCGACCGAGTCCACGATCTGCGCCGGGCGGAACGGGTACGCGTCGATATCCTTGCGCTGGGTGATGCCGGTGAGCACGAGCACCGTATGCAGCCCGGCTTCCAT
>DGBL01000223.1 GCA_002384315.1 Micrococcaceae bacterium UBA4005
CTACCAGTCTGGCAGGAGTGGATGGAGCGCTGGCCTGCAGCATCCTCCCTGGCCGCCGATTCGGCGGGCGAAGCCGTACGCAGGTGGGGGCGGCTGGGCTACCCCCGGCGGGCGCTGCGCCTCCACGCCGCAGCGATTTCGATCGTCGAGGAACACTCCGGGCAGGTTCCCGGATCGTACAGCGAACTACTCAAGCTACCTGGGGTTGGCAGCTACACCGCCGCCGCAGTCGCCGCGTTTGCATTTGGCCACCGTGAGACAGTGATCGATACCAATATCCGCCGGGTCCAGGCGCGTCTGGTGGGCGGAGACGCGCTGGCGCAACCCTCCCTCACCGCCGCCGAGACGCGCCGGGCCACGGAGCTCCTCCCAGTGGACGCCCAATGGTCGGTGCGCTGGAATTCCGCCGTGATGGAGCTTGGCGCCGTCCTGTGCACTGCCCGGAGTCCCCGTTGCGGGCAGTGCCCGGTGCTGGACTCCTGCGCCTGGGTTCAAGCCGGAAAGCCTGCACCGGCGTATATTCCCAAAGGCCAGCCCTGGGCCGGGACTGACCGCCAGGTCCGCGGCGCAATCATGGCAGTGCTGCGCCAGTGCTCGCAGCCCCTGCCACCGGAATTGTTGCTGGGCACGCCCGTTGATCTGGCTGTTGGTCCCACTCTGTTTGCGCCAGCCCCGGAACTGGGAGCGGCAGTAGCACACCTGCACAGTCTGGGCTCACCCAGCGAACAGCTTGAGCGGGCGCTGGCAGGGCTCCTGCGGGATGGTCTTGCGGAAGAGACAACAACGGGGGTGCAATTACCGACGAACTCAGCCAGCGCGCTCTGAGCCCAGCTCACCAAACCCGTGCGTCACGAGCTGTTCGATGAGTTCCACTGCCGCGCCGGCGTCCGGGCCTATAGCGCGCGCCTCTAGCGCAGCACCCTGCTTGAGGCCAAGGCTCATCAGCAGCATCACCGACTTTCCGTCCACTCCGTTGACCACCACCTCCGCCTCAAATGCACTCAATCCGCGGGCCAGTTCCGCGGCGGGTCGGGCATGCAGCCCCAACTGGTTGGGCAGCGGCCACGACCCGGAGGCCGTATATTCGGCGTCCTTGCCGGGATCTCCCGGCGAGGAGCGGGGGGGAGCGGCCGTGTGCTCGATCACGGAGGTGCGCGTAACCGGTTCGAGAGTGGATTCGTCAAGACAGACGAGCGCCTGTTCCGCCGCTTGCACCACCTGGTCGAGCCCAGCCCCAGACTGCGCCTCCACCGCCGCGGCCACCGCGCCCTCCACGAGCGCGGCCCGGGCCAGCCGCACCCTGCCGCGTTCGGTCCCGTTAAGTAATTCGAGCGCCAGTTCGGCCGTCATCACCGCCGAGCCGAGGTCCGTGAGAATCACGACTCCAACTCCCGCATCTGCCGCTTGTATGGCCGAGCCCGTGCGTTCGAGGCTGGTGCCGATGATCGCTCGTCCCTGCCCGTCGTCACTGCCTCCGGCCGGGATCAACCGGATATCCGGAGCCATCTGTTGCGCGAGCTCGCAGACTCCTTCGGCAATTTTCTCGCTGTGGGAGACGATCACCAGCCCGACGTTCATCCAGCACCGCCGCTGGTGGTACGCGCGGCCTGCAGGATAAGCGCAGTAGACGCCGCCCCGGGATCCCGGTGGCCTGCACTCCGTTCGCCAAGATAACTTGCCCGGCCTTTGCGCGCGGTGAGGGGATCGGTAGCCACGGCGCCGGCGTAAGCGGCATTGGCAGCCGCAGCCAGAACTTCTTGCGCGGAGGCACCAGCCGACGCGGCTGTTTCCGCCGCTTCCACGGCGGGAGACCACGCATCGATCATTGTTTTATCTCCCACCTCGGCCTTGCCGCGGGCCACCACCCCGTCGCGCGCAGCCCGCAGCATGGCAGCGACCTCCTGTGCCCCGACCTCCTCCGCCTCGCCCAGCGCTGTGGCGGCCCTCAGGAACGCCGTGCCGTAGAGCGGACCGGCCGCACCGCCGACAGTTGACATCAGGGTCATCGCCACCAGCTTGAGAATTGCTGCGGGGTTGCCCGGCTCGGGGTCCGAGTCGAGCTTGGCGCACACCGCGCTGAAACCGCGGTGCATGTTCTCGCCGTGGTCGGCATCACCGATCGCCCTGTCCAGCTCGATCAGTTCGACCCGATGCTCCGCGATCTCCCGCGCCGCCTCGCGGATCCATGCGGTAACCCAATGTGCCGTGAGAATGTCCACTAGGCGCCCCAGCGCAACGCGGCAGTGTGCACCGGCGCATCCCACAGCTCCAGCAACTCATCGTCGAGCCGCAGAATCGAGATGGACGCTCCCTGCATTTCCAGAGCCGTGATGTAGTTTCCCACCAGCGACCGGCGTACTTCGATTCCTTGCTCTCCCAACAGCTGCACGGCGCGTCGATACACGATGTACAGTTCACTGGCAGGTGTGCCTCCCATGCCATTGACCATGATGAGGACTTTGTCCCCGCGCTCGAGCGACAAGTCCGCAACGATGGGTTCCAGGAGGCGGGAGGTGATGCCGTCGGCACTTTCCATGGCGATTCGGTGCCGGCCCGGTTCGCCATGGATGCCAATGCCGATCTCGATCTCCTGATCGGTGAGTTCGAAGCTCGGGGTTCCGGCATGGGGCACCGTGCACGCCGCCAGGGCAACGCCCATCGAGCGCACATTATCGATTACCCGCTGGGCCACAGCAGTCACATCATCTAGGGAATCCCCGCGCTCCGCGGCGGCGCCAGCGATCTTCTCCACGAAGACGGTTCCGCCGACACCGCGCCGGCCAGCCGTGTATAGCGAGTCCTCGACCGCGACGTCGTCGTTCACCAATACCGTACGCACGTCGACTCCAGATGCGGCGGCCATTTCCGCGGCCGTCTCGAAGTTAAGTACATCTCCGGTGTAGTTCTTGACAATATGCAGCACACCGACACCGCCGTCCACGGCGAGCGTGGCTGGGATGATCTGGTCCGGAGTGGGGGAGGTGAACATGGCGCCGGGCACTGCGGAATCGAGCATCCCAAGGCCCACGTATCCGGCATGAAGGGGTTCGTGGCCGCTGCCTCCGCCGGAGACCAGCGCAACTTTTCCCCGGACCGGGGCGTCGCTCCGGCTGACGAAAAGCGGATCAGGATGGACGGTGACGAGGTCGCTGTGCGCGAGCCCGAAGCCTTCCACCGACTCTGCCACGACGTTGTTGGGGTCATTGATCAGTTTTTTCATGACGGCGCGCTCCCTGACGTAGGACTATGAGGATGGCAGCCAGGACTTCCGCCTCGACCTGAAGAGTCCTCCGCCTCTTCGAACGATACCCGTCGTCTCGGGCGATTCATATACCTTACCTGTGCGCTCTCAGCGTCTAGTTTTCGTGTGGGAACAGGCGCGTACGAAGAGGGGAGGCGCCAGCTGGTGCCTCCCCTCTTCGTACGCTCGCAACGCCGTCAGGCGAATCGCACTCTAGGATCAGCGATCACTGTTCTTGAACGCGTCCTTGATGTTTTCGCCAGCGTCCTTCAGGTTTGCCTTGCTCTGGTCGGCGTGGCCTTCCGCTTCGAGGCGTTCGTTTCCTGTTGCCTTGCCGACACCTTCCTTGGCTTTTCCGCCGAGGTTTTCGCTCTTGTTCTCGATCTTGTCATCCAGGCCCATCATCGGATCCTCTCCTCATTACGCGTACGAACCTCCGGTAGCGGAGGCCCACCCGCATCATCGGGATGCTAAGTAGTCTTACTATAAACATGTGGGGTGACCCGGATGCAACCGCGTCCGCAGCTAGAGGCGACGAATCATCCGGGTATTGCCTAGCGTGTTCGGCTTTACCCGGGCGAGGTCCAGGAACTCCGCGACACCTTCGTCATGCGAGCGCAGCAGCTGCGAATAGACCTCCGGGTTGACCACCGACTGATCGGCCATGACCTCGAAGCCATGGCGTTGGAAAAATGGGACTTCGAATGTCAGGCAGAAGACCCTATCCACTCCAAGCCGCGTCGCATCCTGGAGCAACTTGGCGACGAGAGCACCTCCGATCCCACGACCCCGGGCATCGAAGCGGGTGGCCAGCGTCCGGATCTCCGCGAGATCCTCCCACATCACGTGAAGGGCGCCGCAACCGAGCACCTCACCGTCTTCCTCGACGATCCTGAATTCCTGGAGTCCCTCATAGTAGGCGACTGTTTCCTTGGCCATGAGGACCCGGTTGCCCACCAATGGTTCAACAAGCGCCTTGATGGCCGGGACGTCGGAGGTACGGGCGGGGCGGATCACATAGGGCTGGCTCACTCCAGCAGTCTACGCATGAGGCCCCTCCCGGCGAACCAGGAGAGGCCTCATACGCAGGTTGGCGTTGTGCCGCCATGCTCGTTGTGCGTTACTCGGGCAGACCAGCCTCGATAGCGGCGGGCACATCCTCAAGTTCCTTCGGAGCGCCATGTCCAACGAAAGTGAAGACGGCTTCCTGGCCTTCACCCTCGACATCAACCGAGACCAGCTCGCCCGGAACCAGTTCCCCAAACAGGATCTTCTCCGAGAGCGCGTCCTCGATCTCGCGCTGGATCGTCCGGCGCAGTGGCCTGGCGCCCATTGATGGGTCATAGCCCCGGGTGGCCAGCAGGAGCTTGGCCGCCGGCGTGAGCTCAATCGACATGCCCTTTTCGGCCATCCGCGCGCTCAGCCTGTTGAGGAAGAGATCAACGATCTCGACAATCTCGTCCTGCGTCAACTGCGGGAAGACCACGGTGTCGTCTACACGGTTCAGGAACTCCGGGCGGAAGTGCTGCTTGAGCTCTTCCTGGACCTTCGCCTTCATCCGGTTGTAGCTCGTATTTGTGTCCGTGCCGGATTGGAATCCAGTCATCACACCCTTGGAGATATCCCGCGTTCCAAGGTTGGTCGTCATGATAATCACGGTGTTCTTGAAGTCCACCACCCGGCCCTGCGAGTCGGTCAGGCGACCGTCCTCGAGGATCTGCAGCAGGCTGNNTCCTCGTAGCCGACATAGCCCGGCGGAGCGCCGAAGAGGCGTGAGACGGTGTGCTTTTCCGAATACTCGGACATGTCCAGCGTGATCAGCGCGTCCTCATCCCCGAACAGGAACTCGGCAAGCGCCTTCGCCAACTCAGTCTTTCCGACGCCCGTCGGTCCAGCAAAGATGAACGATCCACCTGGACGCTTAGGGTCTTTCAGGCCAGCCCGCGTACGACGGATAGCCTGCGAGATCGACTTGATCGCCTGGTTCTGTCCGATAACGCGTTTGTGCAGTTCGTCTTCCATATTGAGCAGTCGAGAGGATTCCGCCTCGGTCAGCTTGAATACCGGGATGCCGGTGGAGTTTGCCAGCACTTCGGCAATAAGCTCCTCATCCACCTCGGCAATATCGTCCAGGCCGCCCGATTTCCACCGGCGCTCCTTTTCGGTCCGCTCGTCCTGGAGCTTTTGCTCCTTGTCGCGCAATGCGGCCGCGCCCTCGAAGTCCTGGGCGTCAATCGCCGATTCTTTTTCTCGCTTGACAACCGAAATGCGCTCGTCGATTTCCTTCAGTTCCGGCGGCGCCGTCATTCTCCGGATGCGAAGCCGGGCCCCAGCTTCGTCAATCAGGTCGATTGCCTTGTCAGGAAGGAAACGGTCAGAGATGTAGCGTTCGGACAGGTTCGCCGCAGACACCAGTGCGGCGTCGGTGATGGATACCCGATGGTGGGCCTCATACCGGTCACGGAGGCCCTTGAGGATCTCAATGGTGTGCGCAACGGACGGTTCCTGGACCTGGATCGGCTGGAACCGGCGTTCCAGTGCGGCATCCTTCTCGATATGCTTTCGATACTCATCCAGGGTGGTTGCGCCGATCGTCTGGAGCTCACCGCGCGCCAGCATCGGTTTCAGGATCGACGCCGCGTCGATTGCCCCCTCTGCCGCTCCTGCACCCACCAGCGTATGGATCTCATCGATGAACAGGATGATATCGCCACGCGTGCGGATTTCCTTGAGGACCTTCTTCAGCCGCTCCTCAAAATCTCCACGATAACGGGATCCGGCAACCAGCGACCCGAGGTCAAGCGTATATACCTGCTTGTCCTTGATGGTCTCCGGGACGTCCCCACGCACGATCGCCTGGGCCAAACCTTCAACGACGGCGGTCTTTCCCACCCCGGGCTCGCCGATCAGTACCGGGTTGTTCTTGGTACGCCGCGAGAGCACCTGCATGACACGTTCCATCTCGTGCTCTCGGCCGATCACCGGGTCGAGCTTGGATTCACGGGCAGCCTGGGTCAGGTTCCGCCCGAATTGATCCAGCACAACCGACCCGGCCGGGGTCCCCTCCTGTTGCGGGCCGCCAGCAGTCGCCGGCTCCTTGCCCTGGTAACCGGAAAGTAACTGGATAACCTGCTGGCGCACCCGGTTCAGGTCCGCCCCAAGCTTTACCAGCACCTGAGCTGCAACGCCCTCGCCTTCACGGATCAGGCCAAGCAGAATGTGCTCGGTGCCGATGTAGTTGTGTCCGAGCTGCAACGCCTCACGGAGGGATAGCTCAAGCACCTTCTTGGCGCGCGG
>DGBL01000159.1:0-3214 GCA_002384315.1 Micrococcaceae bacterium UBA4005
ATGCCCTCCGCCGTGGGCTACCAGCCGAACCTTGCCGATGAAATGGGTCTGCTCCAGGAGCGCATCACCTCGACCAAGGGCCACTCGATCACCTCCATGCAGGCGATCTACGTACCTGCGGATGACTACACCGACCCTGCTCCGGCCACGACGTTCGCCCACCTGGACGCCACCACTGAGCTCTCTCGTGAGATCGCTTCCCGTGGACTCTACCCGGCGATCGACCCGCTGACCTCCACGTCGCGGATCCTCGACCCGCAGTACATCGGCCAGGACCACTACAACACTGCGGTCCGGGTCAAGCAGATCCTGCAGAAGAACAAGNNTGCAGGACATCATCGCGATCCTGGGTGTGGACGAACTCTCCGAGGAAGACAAGATTGTGGTCTCCCGGGCGCGCCGCATCCAGCAGTTCCTCTCACAGAACACCTACACCGCCAAGCAGTTCACCGGCGTTGACGGTTCGACCGTGAGCATCAAGGACACCATCGAGGGCTTTACCGCTATCTGCGACGGCGACCTTGACCACATTGCCGAGCAGGCGTTCTTCAACATCGGCGGACTAGACGATGTAGAGCGGCAGTGGGCCAAGATCCAGAAGCAGACCGGAAAGTAACCGCTATGGCTGCAGAGCTGGAAGTTGAAATTGTCGCGGCAGACCACTTTGTCTGGTCGGGAGCGGCGACCATGGTCAAGGCGCGCACGAGCGACGGCGAGATCGGGATTCTTCCCGGCCACTCTCCGGTGCTGGCGATCCTGGAAGCAGGCGAGCTGGCGATCGAGCCAGTGAGCGGCGAGCGCATCCAGGTCGGCGTCGACGGTGGTTTCTTCTCTGTGGACAGCAACCGCGTGGTGATTGTCGCTGATAACGCCAAGCTTGGCGGTTCGGTGACCCCGGAAGCCAGCTGACGTCAGCAGCGATGGACGGTCTTGGCGTGGCGTTCATCCTGCTGGCGGCCCCGTGCGGGCTGCTGGGATTGGTTATTGGTGCTTTTTTGATGCGCCGATTCCAGCTCAACCGCGCTTTGGGGACCTTCGATGCCTCCATCCGCCGTCCCGGTTCGGGATGGCGGATGGGGGTTTGTCGTTATACGGACAAACACCTCGAATGGCTCCGCCTGTTCTCCCTCAGCCCGGTGCCGCGTCACCGGTACCTGCGTAGTTCCCTGGAGCTGCGCGGATGGCGGGCGCCGGAAGACAACGAGCGCGGACACTTCCATCACGATGCGATCATCGTGCAGTTGCTCTGCGACGGGCAGGAGCTGGAACTGGCTATGACCTATGACGTCTATGCCGGGCTATCGTCTTGGATTGAAGCCGGCCCCGTGATCGGCATCGGTACCTGGCGGTAGCGGAGCAGCAGTCAGGGGTGGCGGATCCAGACGCCCCCGCGCAGGACAGCGAGCAGCTCCAGCTCCGGTGAAAGCACGACGGCGTCCGCCCGCCTTCCCACTGAGAGCCGCCCTACCTCGTGATTCAGGCCGATTATTCCTGCAGGCACCTCGGTAGCGGCGAGCACTGCCTCCTGGAGGGACACCCCGGCACGTACCGCCGTCCGCACCCCATGCAGCAGCGGCGCGGAGCCACCAGCCAGGTGATCGCTACTGACTATCCGGGCGGCGCCGTCCTCGACGGTAATGGAGGTACTGCCCAGCGTATAGATTCCGCCCGCCCTGCCTGTTGCGGCGGTCGCATCGCTGACCAGGCACACGTTGCCTGCGCCCACGAGCGCGAACACGGCACGCACTGTATCGGGGTGAAGGTGCCTGCCGTCGGCGATCAGCTCAAGGGCCACGGAGCCGGCTCGGGCCCGCTCCAGTAAGACCGGCACCGGCCCGGGGCTGCGGTGGTGGAATCCACGCATCGCGTTGAACAGATGGGTGACGGTGGGGCGCCCGCTCCGCCTACCCGTATCCGCTCCGTGCCGATGCCGGGCTGACTCGTCCAGGGCAGCCGCAGCCTCCGGACCGGTGCAGTCGGTATGTCCCAGCGAGGCCACCGTGCCATGGCTGGCGAGCAGGCTGGCCAGCTCGCTGGCCCCGGGAAGCTCGGGGGCATAGGTCATGGTGGAAAGCCGCCCGTTAGCGGCGGAGATCAGCTGCGCGGCGGCGTCGACGGTATAGCTGCGGATATGGGCCGTGTCCTGGGCGCCGCAGCGTTGCGGCGCAATGAACGGGCCTTCCGCATGGATGCCGGCTAACAATCCCTCGTCGGCGATGCCTGCGAGCACGGTAAATGCGCGCACAAGCTCGTTCAGGGGCGCTGTTACGGTACTGGCAAGCAGCGTGGTGGTTCCCTGGCCGTGGTGATAGCGAGCAGCTGTGCGCGCGGCGTCGGAATCACCAGAAGTGAAGTCGCTGCCGTCCCCGCCGTGGCAGTGTAGATCCACCAGCCCCGGCAGCACGATGCAATCCGAGGTGAGCCCCCAACCGTCCGGAGGCCAGGCCCACCGGTCCGGCGGAGCAGTCGCGGCAGGCCCACCGGTGCCCGGGGTCCCCACCCCGGTGATGCGGTCGCCGTCCCAGCTCAGGAAAGCATCCTCCATGAGACCGGAACCGGTCAGGACGCGGGCGCGCAGCGCGGACGGAGCGCCCTGAGATTCTGGCATGTCCCGATTCTAGGCTGGAAGTTGAGGATTCTAGGGGTCAACCGCAGCGGGTCAGAACAACCGCGAGTCCGCGTCGTCCACCCCGCGCATGGCGTCGTAGTCGAGGGTAAGGCAGTCGATGCCGCGGTCGGTGGCCAGGACGCGGGCCTGCGGCTTGATCTGCTGGGCGGCGAATACCCCACGGACGGGGGAGAGGACCGGGTCGCGATTGAGTAGTTCCAGGTACCGGGTCAGTTGTTCGACGCCGTCGATGTCGCCTCGGCGCTTGAGTTCGATGGCCACGGTGGCCCCAGCTGCATCGCGGGCCAGGATGTCGACCGGGCCGATGGCGGTCATGTATTCCCGCCGGATGAGGCAGTAGCCCGGGCCCAGCAGCGTGAGCTGTTCGGCGAGCAGTCGCTGTAGGTCCGCTTCGACGCCGTCTTTGACCAGGCCCGGATCCACGCCGAGATCGTGGGCCGAGTCATGGAGGTGCTCACGGATGTTGATAACGAGTTTGTCGTCCGACTTGCCATGCTGGACGGTCCATACCTCGCGCACGCCGTCGGCCGCGTCCGCTTCGTCGGGCGCGCTGACACGCAGGTTTGCTGGCGGGCTCATCCAATT
>DGBL01000159.1:3223-6736 GCA_002384315.1 Micrococcaceae bacterium UBA4005
GAACTGGATCTCGAGCGGGCGCGCGCCGGGTTGCCGACGCGGCAGAGCGCGCCCGACGGTGAGTGGTCCGTGCGGCCCATCACCGAACGCAATGCCGGAAAGTCCTACACCTGCCCGGGCTGCCACTCGACAATCCCTCCCGGGCAGGCGCATCTGGTGGTCTGGCGTGAGGATTCGCTGTTGGGCTCCGCGACGGCCCTGGCGGACCGGCGGCATTGGCATACGCACTGCTGGAGCTCCCGCAGCTACCGTTTCTGAGTGGTCGGAGGGCCTTTAGACTAAACAAATGGCCACCAATCCCGCGGAATACGAATTTGTCAGCAACTCCGAACCGGTGCCGATCCGAGCCTCGACCGTGCTGCCCGCCGAGCGGCGCAATATCGAACTCACGACGGCGGACGGGCTGACTCTCGTGGGTGAATTCGCGGCGCCGGCAGAGGCCAGGGAACCTGCGGCGACCCTGATCACGTTCCATCCGCTGCCGACCCACGGTGGGTTCATGGATTCGCACGTGTATCGAAAGGCGTCCTTTCGGCTTCCGGCGCTTGCGGACATCGCCGTCCTCCGATTCAACACGCGCGGAACCTGCTCCCCGCGAGGCTGTAGCGACGGCGAGTTCGATGGCGGGAACGCCGAACGCCACGACGTTGTGGCAGCGGTGCGCTGGGCCGTGGATGCGGGCCTGCGGAATATCTGGCTCGTCGGATGGTCCTTCGGCACAGAACTGGTGCTGAAATACGGGGCGTTGGACCCGGTGGCTGAACTTATTGAGGGTGCCGTGTTGCTTTCCCCGCCGCTGCACCGCGCCACGGACGCCGACCTGCTGGCCTGGGCCGCCGCCGGGATGCCGCTGACCGTCCTGGTGCCTGAGCATGACGACTACCTCCAGCCAGCCGAATGCGCTGAACGATTCGCCCGTGTTCCGCAAGCCAGGGTGGTGGGCGTCGACGGCGCGCGGCACCTGTGGGTGGGCGAAAAGTATGCGGCGCGTGCCCTGAACGAAATAGTCGCCGCAGTCTTGCCGCAACGCGCAACGCCTTTGCCGACCGAATGGACCGGAGCGGCTGCCGCCGCGGGCTGACTGCCTTCGCTCAGAGATTGTCCTGACGTGCGATGAACACTTCCTTGAGTAGGAGCATCACGGCCGCCGCCGTGGGAATTGCAATCAGGGCCCCCAGTACGCCTAGCAGGCTGCCTCCGGCGATGACTGCGATGACCGCGATGGCCCCGGGCACAGCGACAGCCCGCTGCATGATGCGCGGTGAGATGAAATACGCCTCGAACTGCAGGTAGGCCAGATAGGGGATTGCGAACAGCAGCGCTGTCTGCCACCCAACGGTGAGGGCCACCAAGGTGACCACGCCCGCTGCGATCATGGCGCCGACCAGCGGCACAAACGCCAGCAGCACCACCACGAAACCCAGCAACGACGTAAACGGCACTCCGGCGATGCTCATCACCACGAAAGCGAACAATCCGTTCAGGAGCGCCACGAACGCCTGGCCGATTACGTACAGACCCACGCTGCGGGTTATTTCTTCGGACAGGACCTGGACCCGGGGACGCCGGGAGCGTGGGGCCAGTCGATACGCCCACTTCTTCATCGAGGGAAGGGACGCCAGGAAGTACAGCGTGAGCACCAGTACGATCAGGGTGCCGAAGAGGCTGTTGGCGATCACTGTGCCGACTCCGATGACCCCGCCAAAGATTCCCCCGACCGCGCCGCTGTCTGCGAAGAACCGGTTGATTTCGTCGGTGACGCGATCACGGATCTGGAATTGGTTGTCCACAGTCCGGAAAAATTCCGAGTTGATGAAAGTATCTGCGTACTCGGGTGCCCGCTCCACCAACTGGCTCGTCTGGTCGACGATCGTTGGGATCAGGGTTGCAAAGAACGCGGCCACCACGCTGACCAGGGCCAGGACAGACAGGCCAACCGCCACCGGACGGGGCACAGCCTTGCTCTCGAGCCATCGAACAATCGGGTCCAGCCCGAGTGCTATGAACAGGGCAGCGCCAATCCAGAGCAGCAGTTGCCCCACGTTCGTGAGCATGAAATACGCGAGCAGTGCCAGACCGACGCCGACGGTTCCCATAAAACCAAAGTGGATGGGGTGGCGACTCATGGATGGTAGCTGTTCCGCGCCGAATTTGAGCCGATCGTCGGTGAGGCGGACCTGCGGGTCGACCGGGATGTCAGAAGTCGGGTCCTCCGGTGGAAACTCGAAGCGGGGGCGTGGCTGGGCGCCGGGTAGGGGCTGCCGCGCGCGGTTCATCATCGCCGCTGCCACTCCGGCGAGCCACTGTTTGCGCGGGCTGCTCGCTTCAGAGCTCGGCGGCAGGGCATCGCCGTCAGCAGGCCGCGGCAGCGGCTCGCGGATAGGCAGGTCTTGGGGTTCGTTCACTCTGATTCCACTCTCGCTGCGCTACTGGCTGGCTGTTGCCGGGTAGGGGCACCCGGATGGTTGAGAACAAGCGAAACACTAACAGCCCGAAACCGCCAGCGTCTGTCCGTCGCTGGTTCCGGTCGTCGGGGAAGCATACGGCACCGCGCGGGACAACGGGACAATGGGGCAGTGCATCCGGCGGGAGGCCCGCGAATCGGTCCTGCCAGCGATCTTCGTTACCATTAGGTGACCTCATCTGGTGCTGTGCGGCTGGCACGGTGGTCATCAGGCTCGGGTGAAGCGGTACCTGTTCGGCCAGTTGGCTCCTTATGACGATAGGCAGTGTAGTGGGATTGAAAATTGCGGTTCCGGTGATCATTGCCGGTGTGCTTCTGATGTTTCTGGGCATTGGGCAGCGAACCTTCTGGGCCCCCGCCGGGACTGTGACGACGTCGGTGCCCGCAGGCACAAAAGCCGCACCGTTGACAATCATTGATGCGGGCGTCAAATCCGATAACGCGCAGGACGTCGATATCACCGTGACCGCGGACGGTCCGTTTACGCTGGCAGTAGGCCGGGCATCCGATGTCGATGCGTGGGTGGCGGACGCCACCCACCTGAGGATCACCGGTATCGGCGAGTCCGGATTGGAAACCGAACGTATCGCGGGCGAGGACACCGTTCCGGACCCCAGCGGCGCTGACCTATGGACCAGCGAGGAGACGGCCGAAGGCTCAGTGACCCATAGGTGGATCGATCCCGCCAACGGCGAGTGGTCGATCCTATTGGCGGCGGATGGCACCGCCCCGGCGCCCACTAATATCACCATCACCCAAATCAACGATGTAGCCACGCCCTGGGCTGTGCCACTCATCATTGCAGGCGCGCTCGCCCTCGTCCTCGGGACCGCGTTGCTGCTGACCCGGCCGCGGGGCGGCGGGCCTGCGCCGAACAAACGCGAACCAGCGCAGGTCGGCACGCGGGCCTACCTACGCGAACAGGCTGCGGCCTCCTCCAAGCGCGGCACGCGCAGGCGGTTCCAGGCACATCCAGCCACCGCCGTCGCCGGGGCGCTCGCCGTGGTCGCGGCGTTGCTTGGCGGTCCTCTTCCAGCAAGCGTGGCAGG
>DGBL01000101.1 GCA_002384315.1 Micrococcaceae bacterium UBA4005
AGACACTGGAACCTAAATCCAGCGCGTCTGCCAATTCCGCCACTCGCGCAGATGCTCGCTCGCGCAAACACCAGCCTCAAGTGTACGCGAATCAGTCGATATTGAGGTCCCGGCGGAGCTTAGCGACATGCCCGGCAGCCTTGACGTTGTACTGGGCAAGAATTACGCGCCCTTGCGGATCAACTACTATGGTGCTGCGAATCAGGCCGGTGTAGGTCTTGCCGTAGTTCTTCTTCTCGCCCCAGGCGCCCCAGGCTTCCGCCACTGCATGATCCTCGTCGGAGAGCAAGGGGAACGTCAGCGCTTCGTCGGCGGCAAAAGACTGGAGAGCGGCCGGGTGGTCCGGAGAGACGCCTACCACGTGGTATCCGGCGTTCGCCAGGGAGGCAAGATTGTCACGGAAATCGCAGGCTTGTGTAGTGCAGCCCGGCGTGGCTGCAGCAGGGTAAAAATACACGACCGTGTTCTTGTCGGAGCCGGAAGGAACGCTGACTTGGTTGCCTTTGGAGTCAGGGAGCGTAAAGTCGGGAGCACGATCTCCGGCTTTGAGTTGTTGTGTCATGGGAATTCCTCAAGGTCGTGGATGGTCGAAGGGCAGGCGGAGAAGCAGTTGGTTCAGCTTCAGGTTAGCTATCATATGGGTGGGGGATCGCCGCGATGCCACCTAGCCGCAAACATTGGCGTTGAGAGGGAGTGCACTTTTTTATGCCGGACCTGGAGCATTGGCCCACCGGTCGGCTGCTGACAACGGCGGCACGCCTCGTCGAGCATGCGTGGAATGAACGATTAGTCGATATTGGGGTGACCCACGCCGGAATCATCGCGTTGGGGGTGCTAGCGGATCAGGGCGCGATGACGCAGGCCGCGCTCGCCCAAATAGTCCGGGTCCAGGCCCAAACGATGGGCAAGACCCTCTCCCGCCTAGAGTCACGCGGGCATATCAGCCGAGTTCGCAGTGACTTGGATCGTCGCTCGCAACTGGTATCAGTGACCACGGCGGGACGGGAAGTGCTGCGGCGCGCAGACGAGATCGAGCAGACTCTCGTTACCGGCGGGGGACTGGTGTCAGCTGAATTGCGCAGCCATCTGCAGGGTGTGATCACAGAGTTAGGGGCGCCGCGTTGGAAGTGGACCGTCGACGTCGAACCCTCCGATGCGGTGATCGCGCCGTTGGCGGAAGCAGCTCCAAACGGTTCCGCTTTCTCAGCCAATGGGGCCCACCAACTCTGAAAGCCAGCCAGGGCTAGAGTTGTGAGTTCCAGGTTACGGGGAGTCGTATTCGGCCGAGACGAGGATTGGCAGGTGGTCGGATTTTCCGCGCGGGAGAGTTTCGACACTGTCGATGTTCAGGCCTAGCGAGGTTGCGAAGTCGAAATGCCCGTTGAATACCTTGTATCGGGTGTAGGTTCGCCTGTCACTGCGGGTGAGGTCGTATCCGGATCGTTTCACGTGGCTGGCGAGGTTACGGATGAAAAATGGATAATTGAAGTCGCCCACCATGAGCGAGATATCCTCTCCTCCCATGCCGAGGAGTTCCGCGTGGGCGGAGCGGATCTGATGCCGCCGGAGCGAGTTTGAAGCGGAGAGCGGTGCCGCGTGGAACGATCCGACCACCAGCACATGCTCGGTTGCGTTATCCACAATCCGTGTACCAATCAATCGTTCGTGGGCCGGGGAGAGCATGTGGTCGTGCAACGATTTCTTAAGGCTGAAAGTCTTCGTCTCCAGCGTGGTGAACCGATCGCGATGGTAGTAGATCGCCAAGCCGAGCCGGTTCCCGTTAGTCGAATCGGCGAGATGCAGCGACCCAACCGTAGGGGGCAGGTCCTCGGTATTGCACTCCTGCAGGCACAGCATGTCGATCCCATGATCGGCGACTAACTTCTCGAGTTCGCCGCTGGCCGTGTGTTTGCGGAGGTTGTAGCTGATCACTCGTAGCATAGTGCTCCTCGTCCGACTGTTATCCGGCCACGTCCGAGCCAATCGTACCGAGAGTCCCCGGCAAAACGGATTCGGCGTCCGGCGCTCATGGGCTGTGCAGCAAAAATCCCCGCCAGATCAGATTTCTTCCTCTGAGATGACGGGGATTTTCTCGGCGTGCACCCCCCGGGACTTGAACCCGGAACCCATTGATTAAGAGTCAATTGCTCTGCCAATTGAGCTAGAGGTGCCTGGCAAATATGCTGCTTTCGGCCTCGCAGCCACATCAGCAACAGCAAGAAACTCTACCAGCAGGGCAGCCGAAAGTGGAAATTGTGCTGCTCCCGCTGTATCGGGCGCATCAGGGTACGGCCCGACGGCGGGAGCGCACGGTTCGGCGGTCGCCGGGGGCCGCGGAGAATGGGCTCGGAGGGGCGTGCTGGGGTTAGTCTGTGCGTATGAGCGAGACTTCCGCCCTCAGGCCCACCATTGAAAACTTCGCCGTTCCGTCGCAGGAACTGCTCGATGCGCTGGCCCCCGCTGCAGGCGCGGTGAATTTGTGGTTGTGGGACTGTGAACACGACCCCGAGGGAATAGGCGTCGATGACATCGATGCCTTCGTTCTTCCCTACCAGGGAAACGTGGACCCGCGCGAGTGCATCCCGCGGGTGCGGAACCTTTCGCTGCTCCAGACGCAGACCACCGGGTACGACGGTTTGTTGGATCTCGTCGACGATGGCGTCGCGGTGGCAACCGCGGCTGGCGTCCACGCGGCCGCAACTGCCGAGCTCGCCGTCGGGCTCGCCCTGGCGTCCCTGCGCGGTATTGACGACGCGGCCCGGAACCAGCGCGACCAGACGTGGATTCAGCACTGCTACCCCGGACTCGCTGACAGGCGTGTGCTGCTGGTCGGAGTTGGTCAGATTGGCACCGAGATCCTCCGGCGGCTTGAACCCTTCGACGTGACAGTGACACAGGTCGGGCGCACCGCGCGTCAGGGCGCACACGGGCGGGTGCATGCCAGTTCGGAGTTGGTGGATCTCGCCCCACACCACGATGTGGTCATTGTCATCACCCCGCTGACGGAGGGAACTCGAGGGCTGATCAGTCGTGCAGTGCTCGCGGCGCTTCCCGAAGGCGCATTGGTGGTCAACGTCGCCCGCGGCCCGGTGGTCGACACAATCGCACTCACGCACGAGGTGCTCAGCGGGCGGTTACGCGCCGCGCTGGACGTCGTCGATCCCGAGCCGCTGCCTGCCGGACACCCGTTGTGGGACGCTCCCGGCGTGCTGATCACACCCCATCAGGGTGGAAATTCAGGCGCCTTCCAGCCGCGGATCGTGGCCCTGCTGCGGCGGCAGCTTGGCCTGCTCAACAGTGGGCAGAAGCCCGAGAACCTGGTCCAGCAAGGAGGCTGGCAGGCTTGAGCTTCGGCAGGCTGGGCTGGCTCGGCCGCAACGGGCCAGTCAAGCCATGGCGACGAAGGCCTTCATAAATGCCTCGAAATCGAGGTGGTCCTCGACCTGATCGAGGGTGGTTTCCTGCCCGCCACGCAGATGCAGGACCGGTGCCGCTTCCACGCCGAACTGAAACACCCTGCCCGTGTTAGTTCCCACTTCGTAGTGGGCACCCCCCAATCGGTGCGCATGGGAGAGGTTCGTCATGTTTACTTCCACCGGGACGCTCGCACTGGATAGAGTCACCAGATCGACGGGCGCGATCATGAGCTCCGCGGGACTCCACCGGTAGCCAAGAACGTAGGATTCGCCCCTCACCGGACCGCCCACAGGCAGTATGCCTCGGGGGCTGGCGCCAAAGACCAGATTGTAATCGCCGTAATTTGGGATTTGGGAGTCGAATACCGACCGGAGGGTGCTTTTGAGGTCCTGGCCCTCGCCCATGGGCTTCGCTGGTCGATTGTGCTCGAACGTCATATCACGCCAAAGAATGTTGGGATGCCAGCAGGCTTCGGAGAAACCACTGGGCTTACCGGACAAACGGTCATGGAATAGATTCCGTGTGTTCACCCTACCCGACCCGTTCGGAGTGGCGCGGGCACGTCATGAGACGGCGCGGCCGTGAAATACCCCTACACTTTTACCCATGAGCGTGGACAAGACACCTGATATTAAACCCAGAAGCCGAGCTGTTACTGACGGAATGGAACGCGCCCCCGCACGCGGCATGCTGCGCGCCATCGGGATGGGAGATGACGACTTCGTCAAACCGCAGATCGGCGTCGCCAGTTCCTGGAACGAGATCACCCCTTGCAACCTGTCGTTGAATCGGCTGGCCCAGGGCGTGAAGGAAGGCGTTCATAGCGCGGGCGGATTTCCCATGCAGTTCGGCACTATCTCGGTGTCCGATGGAATTTCGATGGGCCATGAAGGCATGCACTTCTCCCTGGTTTCGCGTGAAGTCATCGCCGACTCCGTGGAAACAGTTATGGAAGCGGAACGGATTGACGGCTCAGTCCTGCTGGCTGGCTGCGATAAGTCCCTTCCGGGGATGCTCATGGCTGCAGCGCGCCTGAACCTGGCCAGTGTCTTCCTCTACGCCGGATCCATCATGCCAGGTTGGGTCAAGCTCGAAGATGGAACAGAGAAGGAAGTCACCCTGATCGACGCCTTCGAAGCAGTTGGCGCGTGCGCGGCGGGAAAAATGTCGCGCGGCGACGTTGATCGGATCGAACGGGCTATCTGCCCGGGCGAAGGGGCCTGCGGCGGTATGTACACGGCCAACACGATGGCGGCTATCGGCGAAGCCTTGGGTATGTCGCTTCCAGGCTCCGCAGCTCCACCGTCCGTGGACCGGCGTCGTGATGTGTTCGCACACAAATCCGGGGAGGCTGTAGTTAACCTCCTGCGCCTGGGCATCACCGCACGGGACATCATGACCCGCGAAGCTTTCGAGAACGCGATTGCCGTCACCATGGCCTTCGGTGGGTCGACCAACGCAGTGCTGCACCTGCTGGCTATTGCGCGCGAGGCGGAAGTTGAGCTCAGCCTTGATGACTTCAACCGGATCGGCGACAAAGTGCCGCACCTGGGCGACCTCAAGCCGTTTGGCCGTTATGTCATGACCGATGTCGACAAAGTCGGAGGTGTCCCAGTGGTTATGCGCGCATTGCTCGACGCGGGACTGATCCACGGCGACGCGCTCACCGTAACCGGCAAGACCGTTGCCGAGAACCTGGCGGTCATCAACCCCCCTGACCTCGACGGAAAGATCCTTCGCGCGCTGTCCAACCCGATCCACAAGACAGGCGGCATTACGGTCGTCAAGGGGTCCATGGCACCGGAGGGCGCAGTCGTGAAGACCGCGGGTTTCGACGCCGAGATCTTCGAGGGCACAGCCCGCGTCTTCGAACGCGAACAGGGGGCGCTCGAATCCCTCGCGGCTGGCCAGGTGAAGGCCGGCGACGTCGTCGTTATCCGCTATGAAGGGCCCAAGGGTGGCCCGGGAATGCGCGAAATGCTTGCCATTACCGGGGCAATCAAGGGTGCAGGGCTGGGCAAGGATGTGCTGTTGCTGACTGACGGCCGCTTCTCTGGTGGAACGACCGGATTATGCATCGGTCACGTCGCGCCGGAGGCAGTTGACGGCGGGCCGATAGCTTTCGTGCAGGACGGCGACAGGATTCGGGTCGACATCCCGAACAGGACATTCGATCTGTTGGTTGACGATGACGTACTCGAGGCTCGCCGCGTCGGTTGGGAGCCGTTGCCTGCCCGGTACACCCGGGGTGTGCTTGCCAAATATGCGAAGCTGGTGCACTCCGCATCAGAGGGCGCATACTGCGGCTAGGCGGATTCGGGGCGGCATACATCCAAGTGCCGCCCCGCCGTTCAGTTACTGTCCACTCACTGGACATAATGTCTCATATAATGAGACACGAGGGATGCTGGTTGACACTCCATGAGGAGTGCGGGGAAACTACAGTTATGCAGCTCGAAACCGTAGTGGTCGTCATTACCAAGCGCGTGGCCTAAAGCCCGACTGGTAGACACTACGTCACGCGCAACCCCTCAAGGAGCCAACCAGGCTGAGGGGTTTTTTTGTTTCCACCGGGCAAAGCGCGCAAGGTCAGTCCCAGCAAGTCGGAGAATTACACGTTCCAAAGGAAGTTCCAGATGTCCAAGGGATCGCCCGTCAGCCCAGCGCTGATGGCAGCACGACCAACCGCCCCGGCGGTGCCCGGAAATACCAGGGAAAGCGCGGCCGCCGCAGCTCAGGCAGGTTATGTCCGCGGACCCAACAACATTGTGCCGCCGACCGAAATGCTCGGTTCCGCAGCCATTGTGCGTTCCCTTGAGGAATTGGGGGTGAAGGATATTTTCGGATTGCCGGGTGGGGCAATTCTGCCGACCTACGATCCGTTGATGGCCTCGTCCAAGGTCCGTCACATCCTGGTTCGGCACGAACAGGGCGCAGGCCACGCGGCGCAAGGTTACGCCATGGTCACCGGAGAGCCAGGGGTGTGCATCGCGACCTCGGGACCGGGCGCCACGAACCTGGTCACCGCAATCGCGGACGCCCACATGGATTCCGTGCCCATGATCGCTATAACCGGGCAGGTTTCCAGCGCCGCCATCGGATCGGACGCGTTCCAGGAGGCGGACATCGTGGGTATCACGATGCCGATCACCAAACACTCCTACCTCGTGACCAAGGCCAGCGATATTCCGCGGGTCATGGCGGAGGCATTCCACATTGCCACGACCGGCCGACCGGGCCCTGTCCTGGTGGATATCGCTAAAGATGCGCAACAGGGCAAACTTACGTTTTCCTGGCCGCCGAAGGTGGATATTCTCGGCTATCGCACCGTGGTGCGCGGACACTCCAAGCAGGTCAAGGAAGCAGCCAAGCTCATTGCGCAATCCCAGCGCCCGGTGCTCTATGTCGGTGGGGGAGTACTCAAGGCCTATGCCTCGGCGGAGCTTCGGGAGTTGGCCGAACTGATCGGCGCCCCGGTGGTAACCACGCTCATGGCTCGGGGCGTCTTCCCTGACTCTCACCCGCTGCACGTGGGAATGCCGGGGATGCACGGGTCGGTCTCTGCAGTGGCAGCGTTGCAACAGTCCGATCTGCTGATTACCTTGGGTGCACGGTTCGATGACCGGGTGACCGGGGTGCTCTCGACGTTCGCGCCGGGAGCGAAGGTGATCCATGCGGACATCGACCCGGCGGAAATCTCGAAGAACCGTACGGCCGATGTTCCCATCGTGGGTTCCGTGAAGGAAATCATTCCCGAGTTGACCCATGCCATGCGTGAGGCCTACTCCGCTGGAACGGCGCCTGACATATCAGCCTGGTGGAAAAGCATTGACCGCCTTCGAGACATTTATCCGATGGGGTACAGCGAGCCCGAGGACGGGCATTCAGCGCCGCAAAAGGTGATCCAGCGCATCGGTGAACTGACCGGACCCGAGGGAATTTACGTGGCGGGTGTGGGCCAACACCAGATGTGGGCCGCCCAGTTCATCCAGTATGAGCGGCCGAACGCCTGGCTCAACTCCGGCGGGCTGGG
>DGBL01000061.1 GCA_002384315.1 Micrococcaceae bacterium UBA4005
GTACCAACTACCCGTCAAGGAGCAGCACCATGGGACTATTCAGCTCACTCACCTCCCTGTTCAGCAAGCCCTACAAAACCATCGGCGTCGCCGAGGCGAAGGAACTCCTGAGCTCGGGAGCCACCCTGGTTGACGTACGCACACCCCAGGAATGGCGCAGCGGCCATGCCACCCCGGCCAAGCACGTGCCGCTGGACAAGCTGCAGACCACGACCGCTGGGATCCAGAAGTCACGCCCGGTTATCGCGATCTGCCAGTCTGGGATGCGCTCGGCGTCCGCAGCCCGCATCCTGGCCGGCAAGGGTTACGAAGCGTACTCACTGCGCGGAGGCATGGGCGCCTGGCGCCAGGCCGGCGAACCCGTCCGCTGACCAGCCCCCTCCCCTTCCACGCCCAACCATCACCACGCGAGGAGAGTCCATCATGAAAGAAATCACCGTCACCAATGTGTTCGACCGTAGCGGCGACGAGCAGGTTATCGATGTCCGGGAGGATTTCGAAGTGGCCGAGGGCATGATTCCCGGCGCCGTCCACATACCAATGGGACAGGTGCAGGAACGACTGACAGAAATCGACAGGTCCAAGCCTGTTATCGCGGTATGCCGTAGCGGAAACCGTAGTTCAAAGGTCACCCAGGCGCTCGAGGATGCGGGGTTCGACGTCAGCAACATGGCTGGCGGGATGATCGCCTGGAACGAGGCTGGCCTGCCCACCTCCTGACAACGCGTCTGCGCGGCCGGTGAACCGTGCCGGCGGGGTGAAGATCGACAGCGTGTGCGTGAGCCTGTCTAATGGAGAAACGTCCCGGCATACGTCGGGGCCATGCATACAGGGTCATGCACGCTGAGTCTGGAAAGGGTTCCTCCGACAATGTCCCAGCGGTCCTCCACACCCCGGGTTCTCCCGGAGCCGTCAGCCCCGGCCCAACGAAGGATCGTTGCTGTCCTTGCAGGGGCACAGGTGCTCGGCGGCCTCGGCATGGGCGCCACACTATCGCTGGGAGCCTTGCTCTCCGCGGAGGTCTCGGGCTCCAGCGCCTGGTCGGGCATGGCTGCGACCATGAGTACCCTCGGCGCCGCGGTCGTCGCCGTTCCGCTGGCCCGGCTCGCCCAACAGCGTGGGCGGCGGGTTTCCCTGACGACGGGAGCGCTGATCGCGGGCAGCGGGGCTGCGCTGGCCATCACGGCAGCGGCGGTATCCTCCTTCCCGCTGCTCCTGCTGGCGCTGATGATGCTCGGCGTCGGCGCCGCAACCAATTTGCAGGCACGCTTCGCCGCAACCGACCTGGCCACCGACCGGACACGGGCACGGGACCTTTCGCTGGTCGTCTGGTCGACAACGGTCGGTGCGGTGATGGGCCCGAACCTGTTTGAGCCCGGCGAAGCGCTGGGGGGACTGCTGGGGTTGCCTCCGCTGACTGGAGCCTTCGCCTTCTCCCTCGCTGCGCAACTAGCAGCGGCAACCGTCTATATCTTCGGGCTGCGTCCCGATCCCCTGCTCGCGGCACTCACTGCCCGGCGCACGGCAACCGTCGCAGCACCGCCGCAACTCAACGGACTGGCCATTCTCCGCAGCAACCCGGTTGCGCGCTATGCCGTGGCGAGCATCGCGCTGAGCCACGCCACCATGGTTGCCCTGATGTCCATGACACCGGTGCACCTGCATAGCCATGGAGCGAGCCTGGCCATTGTCGGAATCACGATCAGCCTCCACGTCGCCGGAATGTATGCGCTTTCGCCCGTATTCGGCTGGATGGCAGACAGGATGGGCCGGATCGCCTCCATTGCCCTCGGCCAGGCGATGCTGTTCGCAGCACTCATCCTGGCTTGGACCGGCGCCGATTCCCGCGCCGCCGTCACGGCCAGCCTGATCTTGCTCGGGCTGGGATGGTCAGCGTCCGTCGTGGCCAGTTCGGCGCTGGTTGCGGAATCCGTCGGTGCCGAAAACCGGGCAGCAATCCAAGGCACCTCAGACCTGTCCATGAACGCTGCCGGGGCCCTGGGCGGCGCACTGGCCGGTCCCATCCTGACAATTCTTGGCTACTCCGGCCTCGGCTTTGTCACCATCAGCCTCGTCACAGCCGTACTGCTCTGGACCGGGCGGCAGTCGCTGCGCGCCCGACGGGCAGCCCGGGCGCGCAACTGAAGGGAAACCTCATAGCCATGCACACTATTTCCCCTGCGGCACTCGCCACACAGTGGCCTGGAGTTCCGCTGATCGATGTGCGCGGACGGGAGGAGTACGCCGTGGCGCATATCCCTGGATCCATCAACCTGCCATTGGATAATCTAGAAGGCGCTCTCGCCAGCGTCCCAAACCAACGAACCGTCTACGTGATCTGCGGGTCGGGTAAGCGCAGCGAACGCGCGGTCGGGATACTGCGCCAGCGCGGCGTGGACGCAGTGAGTGTCAATGGAGGCATCACCGAATGGTACCGGGGTGGTTATCCCGTCAGCTATGCGGCGCCGGACTCCCCCGCCCAGAATGCGGGAAGCAACGCGCACCGGACAGGCAATAGCTGGCTATCCACGTTCCTGCGGTGGGCTCGATCCGCGCGACGCAACTCACGCTGAACGCTGGCCGTTTCGGTTTGACATAAATACCCCCGGGGGTATTCTGGATTTAGACCTTGAGCCGGATATCGCGTTCGGCCTGGACAACTTAGGAGATACCCATGCATGTTGTTGTCATCGACACCCCCCAACTTGGCGACCGTAGCTACCTCGTCCACGACGGAGAGGTCGCACTGCTCATCGACCCCCAGCGCGACACCGACCGCGTCGAGAAAGCCGCCACGGAAGCTGGTGTGCGGATTACCCATATCGCCGAGACACACATC
>DGBL01000220.1:0-1743 GCA_002384315.1 Micrococcaceae bacterium UBA4005
GGACCTCGAAGTGCAGGTGGCAGCCGGTGGAATTTCCTGTCGTGCCTACCTCGCCGAGGATCTCCCCGACGGAGACTTCCTGGCCAGCACTGACGCTCAACGAACTCATGTGGTTATAAGTTGTCTTGGTGCCATCACCGTGGTCGATCACCACATGCAGCCCCCCACCGTACTGGTGCCAACCGGCGGCTTCGACCGTGCCGCCCTGGGCTGCGTTCACAGGGGTGCCGCAGGCGGCGGCGTAATCGATCCCCGTGTGGAGTTCGGCAGCCCCGTACCCGCCCATGGGGTTTGCGCGGTACCCGAAGACTGACGCGATGTTGAGCGTTTCAAGTGGGGAGATCATTCCGTCTTCAGTGCGGGAGACCCCGCTGGAAAGGACGGCGGCCCGGGACGTGGCTGCGTCGACCACACTAGAGGCGCCGAATGCCTCACGGCCAAAGTCGAGCGACGCCGCGGAGTCCGCGGTGATCGCCGGCGCTGGGGTGTTTCCCTGGGCGCTGATGTCTCCGGTGGGCTCGATCGCCGCGGGGGGAGTCAATGCACCCATCAGCACTCCGGCCGCCACCGTGGCCACCCCCGCACCGAGCACCACGGAGCGCACCCGGCGGGTGCCACGCCTGGGCTGGGGCGTAGCGGCGGTAAAGCGCCGGGCGTAATGAGCTGCCGGAAGGGCGTCGGCTGCGCGGAGGGAACGCCTCGTGGGCGCTGCGGTCGCTGCGCGCGGCAGCGGCGCGGCGCGGCGGCGTCCCGGAGGTACCGGCTGGGTCACTTCATACCTCTCTATGACGCCGGCGAAGTTAGCTGTCGGATTCGAGCAAGAGTTGACTCGGCCCGCACAGTTGCTGTTCCCGCAGTCCCGCGCCCGTAACCGGGCGTGGTTTCTGCGCGATCAGCACTTCGTGCTGTGAGGGCTTCACCCCGAGGCAGCCTAATTGCTGCCGAAAAGTGGGTCCTCCGCCCCTGCCATGGGAAGGTTTTGGCGGTCCGCTGGCAGGGCTAGGCGCGCGGACCTTGGTGTGGAAGCTTGGGTGGTGCGAGTTAAAGAATAGTACCCAAGTGAAAAAGTTACAATTCCGTGATCAAGCGGTGGGCGCGCCTCGGCTCCCGGGGCGGGGCCGACCCTGCCCCGCATGGGATCCCTGCCACCACCCCTTATCGTGACCCAGCCCGGTGCATGTACTTTTCCCGCAGCTCGCGCCCGTCGTTGACCAGCGCACGAAGTTTCTCCAACCGTTTCCGGGATCCGCGCTCGTCCCGAGGCGGCAACTGGATGGTGCGCTCGGCTTCGATGCCCGCCTGCAATTGGCGTCCGCGTTCCATTTCTGCGTCGAACTCGGCGCCGAACAGCAAGGAGATGTTCGCGATCCACAGCCACAGCAGCAGCACAATCATGCCGGCGATCGTCCCGTAGGTCTTGTCGTAGTTGCCGAAGTTCGCAATATAGAAGGAGAACCCGGCGGTGGTCAGCCCCAGGACGGTCAGGGCGATCAGCGCACCGAGGCTCATCCAGCGCAGCTTTGGCTGGCGCACATTGGGCGCGCCGTAGTAGAGGATCGCGACCATGGAGACGGCGAATACCACCATGACTGGCCATTTGGCGACACCCCACACGGCGACGGCGGTGCCACCGAGGCCGACGGCGTCGCCGATCGCCTGCGCGACCGGCCCAGACAGCACCAGCATCAGGGCCATGAGCACTACCAAGACCAGCACCGCTACAGTGATGGCCAGCACCGTGGG
>DGBL01000220.1:1847-7006 GCA_002384315.1 Micrococcaceae bacterium UBA4005
GAGGGAGATAACTGCCAGAATCCCCGGGAAGATGGACAACACTGCATAATACGTGAGGGCAGCCGCCAGGTCAGTGCACTGGTCGTGGCCGAATTCCGCAATCGTCCGCCTCACGATGTACTTCCAGGCAAGCTTGCGAACCCGTGAGGGCGTATCGGGCTTGCGTGGGTCCTCCGGGTCCGGGCTACTGCTCGCCTTGAGGACGGTCTCCTCCTCGGGCGACTCAGCCTTGGCTGTGCTGGCCACTTTCACCTCCAAGAGTTCGCGACCAAACCCCCGCACTGTGTGCGCGGCGCTCGGCCTTTTCCTCACTCCACTGCACCATAAGCCCGCTTACTAGTCCAGTCCGGCGAGAATACCCGCACCTTCTTGGCGCTGCGCCTGAACTACGGGAAGCTCACCCGCCGGCAATTCATCGACAATTCCAGCTTCCTCCGTACGCGCTATTTTCGTACTCTCCTCGAGGACCTGCGGAGTGGATATTGGCAGGGTGAGAACGAACTCCGATCCACCGTTGGCGGGGGTGCGTACGGAGATTGTGCCGCCGTGGCCTTCGATAATCCGGCGGCAGATCGCCAGGCCAAGCCCTGTTCCCTGCGCGTGCGCGGTGCCGTTCTCGGAGCGGTGGAACTCGGTAAAGATTTTCTCCCGGTCGCTCTCGGGTACGCCAATTCCATTGTCCGTGACCCGAATGCAGGTCCACCCCGGGACCTCGTGCGGCTCAGAGGTGATCCACACGCTCGCGCTGCCATCCTTGGGCCCGTACTTCACCGCGTTTCCGACCAGGTTCTCCATCACTTGCCTGAACAGGCGCGGGTCCGCGGAGACGTCCGCCCGAACATCAACCTGGAAACCGACCACTGCTGAGGGATCCTGATGTGGTTTTCCGGTCCGCATTCCCACAATTTCCTGCACTACGGCGGCAACGTCAACAGGCTCAGCCCTGATGCGGTCATTTTTGGCCAGGCTATAGTCCAGCAGTCCGCCGATCATGCCCCGCATGCGCGCGCTTGACCGGAGAAGGCGCTGAACGGCGTCGTGCCGCTGAGTATCGGGCATGCCCTCACTGCCAAGAATTTCGAGCCAGCCGTCGAAGACGGTCAGCGGCGTCATGAGGTCGTGGGCCACCACTGAGGCGAACCTGCCGATTTCCTGCTGGTTACGGCGTTCTTCAGTGACGTTATGTAGCACCACCACGACCCCCTGCCCGCCGGGAAGTGGAATGGCGTCGATGCACAGGTTAATAAGACTTCCGTCGTGCTCGCGGTAATCAACTTCGACGCCGGCCACACTCTCCCCGTCCAGAGCGCGGGCCAACGGCAGTTCTTCCGGTCTGAGCCGCGGACCGCCTCCGGGCCGGTAGAACTCACAGTGCTCCACAAGCCTTTCGCCGCGGGTCGTGGCCGCGCCCATGAAATGCCGACCGGCGTCGTTGTGGAGGATCAGGCGGCCTTGCTGGTCGGCGACGATCACGCCGTCGTACATCCGGCCAATGACGACCTCGCGCAGGCGCGAGGCCGCCTGTTCCTCCACCCGGGCAGCGTGCAGGCTCGCAATCAACTGCGCCCGCTCCTCTGCGTGAAGCGCCAAGATGATCGACACCGCAAACGCCAGTACCACGTACCCCTGGGCGGCGTAGGTCGCCAGATCCTCCGGAAGGTCCTGGAACGGCCCACGACCGGCACGATTGAGCCACACGACCAGCGCCCCGCTGGCCAGCCCATGAAAAGCCGCGAGCGCCGGACGAAGGCGCAGGCCCGCCCAAATATTAGCGGGGATGGCCAAGTAGACAATGGGTAATGGCTCGCTCTGGTCAAAGCACAACACGTAGATAACGACAGTGACGATCACCAGCCCCATGTACTCCACCGACCCGATAGACGCGCGGACATTGGTTTCGCGTTTACTTAGCAGTGCTTTCCACGCCAGCAGGCACGTTCCCCCGATTACCGCATAAGAAACAGAGTTACGTAGGGTCCATAACCAAAACGCCGTTAATGGGTCCTCATTAGCTGCGAGCAGGACGGCGCTAACAGCTAGGAGCCCGCCTATCGAGGAAGCCGCCACCGAAATTCCGCCAAGACGGAAGAAATCGCGGACGGAGTTTCTCGAATCTTTCGGTATGTACTTTCGGACCAGCGCCACCAGGATGAGCGCCTGGAAAGTGCTGGCTAACCCAAAAAGAAGCGCGCTAGGAAACAGCTGTCCGGCGGCGAGACTGCTGCCGACGGTCGCAACTATTACGCCGGTGGAGGCAGCTACTAGGCCGTACCGCTGAGGTCGCGCCCAGAGCATCCACAGGAAGGCGATACTCGCCCCGGGCCACACGAGCGCAAATACGCCCCTACTCTCGAATGGATTTGAGCCAGCCTCTACGATAACGGCGAAAACCAGTGCGAAAACGAGGTGGATAACGCCGCGTGAGCGTCCGAAAACTAAACGTCCGGGGCCACTATGGAAGATTGAACCACGCGCTGATACCCCCGTTGTCGCCATTGTCGCCATTCCGCTTGTCGCCAGCAGCGGTCAGAATTCCGCCTGGTCAGACAGCCTCTCCCCCGCATGGTGGCTGAACTTTCAGCTTACAGGGTCGATGCGTAAATCCACTGGGACTGAAGGATTTTATCCGACCAGGGCGTCCGCCGACAGTAAGCCGTCCATCCGGTGTACTGGACGCAGCGGCTGCGGCCATCGCGTCAGCCTTCGGGGCGCGGGGTTGTTTCTGCGATAGTTTCCCAGCGCTGACGCGGGAGGGTATCCGGGTAATCTGACTGGAGGAACATCACCATTTTTTCGCGCAGCAGGCAGCGCAGATCCCATAGCTGGCTGCTGTTTGCGGCGCTCACGAGCACCCGCACCCGCACTAGGCCCTCGGTGGCTGCTGTCACCTGCAGGGACACCAACCGCCGGTCCCAGAGCGGGGAGTCCTCCACAAACCGGTGAAGTGCCGCGCGCATGCCTTCGATAGGTGCCGTCCAGTCGAGATCGAAATCCACGGTCCCCAGCAGCTCGGACTGTCTGCGGGTCCAGTTCTCGAACGGGGTGGAGGTGAAGTAGGTCGAGGGAAGGATCAGCCGGCGTTCGTCCCAGACTCGCACCACGACGTACGTCATGGTGATTTCTTCGATGGTACCCATCTGTTCCTCGACGAACACCACGTCATCCACGCGGATGGCATCGGTGAACGCGAGCTGGACTCCCGCAAAAACGTTGCTCAGCGAACTCTGGACCGCCAGTCCCGCAACAATCGAAATCAGCCCTGCCGAGGCCAGAATGCCTGCACCGAGCGCGCGCACTTCATCGATGGTGAGCAGGACGCTGGCGATGGCCACCGTGATGATCAACGCCAATCCAACCCGACGGGCAAGCATGATCTGCGTCTTCAGCCGGCCCATCCGCCGGTTATCGCTGGCCGTGGTGGCGTACTTCTCCAGCAGAACAGCCTCGATAATCAACAACAGCACGGAGGCGAGCCAGGCGCACAGCCCGATCAGCACCACCACGAGCAGGAAATCCACGGGAGCATACCAGGCGAACTCCTGGGCTGTGGATGCGAACGCCATGCGCAGGCCGATCACGCTTAGAACCATCCACAGCGGAGCCGTCCCACGGCGGGAAAGCTCCTCAAAGTGGGGGATGTGACGCAAGAAGCGCGTGATGCCGCGCCGGATGATCCAGGCCAGCACAAATGCCACGAGGAGTGCGCCAGCGCCTGAAATAAAAGGCAAGAGCGAATTAAGCAGTGGGTCCATGGCTCCACTGTTTCAGACCGGGCAGCGATCCGTCCCATTCAGGGCCACGCATTTTCTGCTCTGCCCGTTATTGTGGGCAGGGCACATTCACCACCCCTGTCTGTGGAGGACCGATTCTGTGGAGGACCGATGAGCACATTGACCGAACAACCGCCACGCCCGGTCGTTGTCGTGACCGGGGCTGGGTCAGGTATCGGCCGCGCCGTAACCGGGCAACTGCTGGCGGCAGGATACCGGGTTGCCTTGGCAGGACGGCGGCTCGCGCCGCTGGAAGCTACCGCCGGGGATGCCGCGCTGGCGGAAGGCTCCGCTCTGTGCGTTGTCACGGATGTTTCCCGGCCCGACGACGTCGGGCGGCTGTTTGACTTGGTCACGGACCACTGGGGCCGCGTGGACGTGCTATTCAACAACGCCGGCAGCTTCGGCCCTACCGTGCCCGTTGAGGATATCGGTCTGGCGGAGTGGGAGCAGACTGTCGGAGTCAACCAGACTGGCGCGCTGCTCTGCGCCGCCGCGGCGTTCCGTGTGATGAAGGCGCAGCAACCTCAGGGCGGGCGCATCATCAACAACGGGTCGATTTCCAGCCAGTCTCCGCGGCCTCACGCCGCGGCGTACGCGATGACCAAACATGCTGTTGCCGGACTAACCAAGTCCTTGGAACTCGAGGGCCGGCGCTACGGGATCACCGCTGGCCAGATCGACATCGGCAACGCCACCACCGGCATGATGGCCTCCGTGGGTGCTCTGGAGGGGGCGCTACAGGCAGATGGCCGCCGCCTCACGGAGCCAACCTTCGACGTCGCGCATGCGGCCAGCGCGGTGGTGTTCATGGCGGGCCTGCCCGCTGGTGTCACCGTGAATCAGTTGACCATGACTGCCGCCGGGATGCCGTTTCAGGGCCGCGGTTGACCGGACGGTAGCGGAACAGTCAGTAAATGAACAGGTCGAACCAGTCTCGGTTGTGCGCGTGCAACAGGACCAGAAACAGCACGAAATCGAAGAGCAGGTGCACACTGACGATGTATCCCAACGATTTGGTCCGAGCGAAGATCCANNGATCCAGCCCTGGATCACGGCGAACGGGTAGATCAGCACCGGACCCCAGGCGTGGAAGCCAAGTTCCCAGAGGAAGGACGTGAAGATCACGGCCTGGAGCACATTGGCCTGCCATTCCGGAAGGTGGCGGCGCAGCAGCGTGAATACGGTGCAGATGAAGAAAAGTTCATCCCAGATTCCCAGCACATTGGTGCCTAGGAACAACCGGAAAACGCTCCCCGGATCGCTTGCGGCCGGCCAGTTTTCGTAAACCCCGCTGCGGATCATATACACCGGCAGCACGGCATAGCCGATCACGACGACGACGGGCAGATACAGTTTCTCCGTGCGGCTCCACGGCTGGCCGGTGAG
>DGBL01000003.1:0-759 GCA_002384315.1 Micrococcaceae bacterium UBA4005
GCTGTACATCCTGTACACCTCCGGCACTACAGGTTCCCCGAAAGGTGTCGTGCGGGACAACGGTGGCCACGCTGTCGCCCTTACCTGGTCCATGGCCAATATCTTCGGTGTCCGGCCCGGTGAAGTGATGCTCACGGCCTCGGACGTGGGCTGGGTGGTGGGACATTCCTATATTGTTTACGGGCCGCTGCTCGCCGGGGCGACGACCGTGCTGTACGAGGGCAAGCCGGTCGGCACTCCCGATGCCGGGGCGTTCTGGCGGCTGGTGCGCGACCACGCGGTCAACGTCATGTTCACTGCCCCGACCGCACTGCGCGCGGTGCGGAAGATGGATCCGGAGGCGGCACTGCTGCAGGACTATGACATCTCCAGCCTGCGCACGCTGTTTTCAGCGGGGGAGCGGTTGGATACGGAAACCTTCCAGTGGATCGGCGACACGTTGAAGGTGCCGGTCATCGATAACTGGTGGCAGACCGAAACCGGGTGGCCCATCTGCGCGAATCCACGTGGACTGGGGGGCTTGCCGATCAAACCCGGATCACCCACGCTTCCTTCGCCCGGGTTCGATCTTCGTGTGCTGGACGGCGCTGGGAACCCGGTGCAGCCGGGGACCGAGGGCAACATAGCCCTTGGACTGCCCTTGCCTCCCGGTACGCTCACCACGCTCTGGGGTAGCGACGAGCGGTACGCCGATTCGTATCTGCGCGTCTTCGACGGCGCCTACGCGACCGGAGATTCCGGCTATGTCGACGAGGACGG
>DGBL01000003.1:866-4605 GCA_002384315.1 Micrococcaceae bacterium UBA4005
GGACTCCCCAAAACCCGTTCGGGGAAGATCCTGCGCAAGACCATGCGCCAGATCGCCGGCGGGGAGCAATATACCGTGCCGTCCACTATTGAGGACCCGGCTGTGCTCGAAGCGTTGAAGCCGGCGTTGCGGGCGGACAGCGACCGCTGACGGGCCGTTCCACACGAGAACGTTCGACCTCAAGTTGAGGATCAAGGCTCGCCGTCGGCTAGGGGACGATTTCCGTGGACCCCGCGCCCGGTCGCGGTAACGTGGAAGGAAGTGCCGTACCAGCAGGTTCATCCAGGCCAACGGAAGTGTGGAGAGATACGTGAGCAGCGAACAGGGTTCCACAACTCTGAAGAACCCGCCCGAGCAGGAGATCGGACCCACCGGACGGGTGGTCCGCGCCTTCCCTGAGCCGTCGATCCTCGATTCCCACGGCCCGGCGCGCATCATCGCGATGGTGAACCAGAAGGGGGGGGTGGGCAAGACGACCTCGACGATCAACCTCGGGGCAGCTCTTGCCGAGGCCGGACGCCGGGTCCTGTTGGTGGACTTCGACCCCCAGGGCGCATTATCCGCAGGGTTGGGCACCAACCCGCACGAGCTCGACGTGACGGTCTACAACGTGTTGATGGACCGAAAAGTGACCATCCACGATGCCATCCAGCGCACCGCGATCGAAAACATTGACCTGCTCCCTGCCAATATCGATCTCTCCGCTGCTGAAGTGCAACTGGTCAACGAGGTGGCGCGCGAACAGGTTCTCGACCGGGCACTGCGCCTAGTGGCTGATGACTACGATGTAATCCTCATCGACTGCCAGCCGTCCCTGGGACTGCTCACCGTGAATGCCCTCACAGCCGCCCACGGAGTGATCATCCCGCTGATCTGCGAATTCTTCGCCCTGCGCGCTGTGGCCCTGCTGGTGGAGACCATCGAGAAGGTCCAGGACCGGCTCAACCCCCGGCTGCAGGTCGACGGCGTACTGGCGACGATGTACGACGCCCGCACCTTGCACAGCAGGGAGGTCATTGCACGCCTGGTCGAGGCTTTCGGTGACAAGGTCTTCGAGACGGTCATCAAGCGCACCATCAAATTCGCTGACGCCAACGTGGCTGCCGAACCGATCACCACCTATGCGGGACACCACTCGGGGGCCGATGCTTACCGGAACCTCGCGCGGGAGCTGATCGCGCGCGGAGGCGCACCCTAGTGAGTCCGGGCCATGCGCTGGATCGCTAGCCGCGGGACAGCGGCGCCATAGTGACTGTCACGGACGCTGTGACGGCCGCGGAATTCAGGTCGACGCCGGACGTGGCGATCTTCGAGGTCCGGCTGAGCAATTTCAGCGGGCCGTTCGATGTGCTGCTGGGGTTGATCTCGAAGCGGGAAATGGACATTACCGAAGTGGCGCTGGCTGAGGTGACGGACGAGTTCATCGCCCACATCCGGAAAATTCAGGCCGAACAGGGCCGTTGGGCGCTGGATGAAGCCAGCGAATTCCTGGTAGTTGCAGCGACGTTGCTGGACCTGAAAACCGCCCGGCTGCTGCCGACAGGGGAGGTTGAGGACGCGGAGGATATTGCGCTGCTCGAAGCCCGCGACCTGTTATTCGCCCGACTGTTGCAGTACAAGGCTTTCAAAGAGGCCGCCCGGAATCTCGCTGCGACGCTGATTACCGAGGGTGAGCGGTTTCCCCGCCGGGCCCCGCTGGAAGAGCAGTTCGCCGCCATGCTGCCGGAGCTCATCTGGCGGACCTCTGCCGCGGAGCTCGCAGCGTTGGCGGAAGCCGCGCTGGCGCCGCGGGAAGCGCCAGCGACCACTGTGGGACTGGATCATCTGCACAACCCGGCGGTGAGCGTCCGGGAGCAGGCGGTGCTGCTGGAACGTCGCTTGCGCCAGGTTCCATCCCTCTCTTTCCGCCAGCTCATTTCCGATGCCGGAGCCGTGCCGGTGGTGGTGGCGCGGTTCCTCGCCCTATTGGAGATGTTCCGCGATGCGGTGGTGTCCTTTGAGCAGGCGGCCCCGCTGGGGGAGTTGCGGGTGCGCTGGTCCAGCGGAGGACACGACTGGTCCGCGGAGCGAATCGCCACCGAATACGACGGGACGGCGGCGCCGGAGGGGGAGTCATGAACCTGGCCGGCAACCAGCCGACTGCGGACGGCACTGCTGGAACACACGGCACTGCTGGCATGGACGACGACGGCGGTGCGTGGGAGGCCGCGGACCAGCCCGGCGGCCTGCTCGGGGCCATCGAGGCGATCCTGATGGTCGCCGAGCGCGCTGTCTCCGAGGCCGAACTCGTGGCTGCGCTCTCAGTTCCCGCCGACGTCGTGCGGGATCACCTCGTGGAACTCCAGCGCGACTACGACGGCTATACTAATCAGGGTACCGATCGTGCTGGAGCTCCCCGGCCCCGTGGTTTTGAGCTCCGCAACATTGCTGGCGGGTGGCGAATATACTCCCGAAGCTGGTTCGCCCCAGTGGTGGCAACGTTCGTACTGGAGGGTCAAACCTCCCGACTGTCGCAGGCCGCGCTGGAAACCCTGGCGGTCATCGCCTACCGGCAACCGGTCTCCCGTGCTCGGATCTCCGCTATCCGCGGCGTTAACGTCGATTCGGTGGTGCGCACCCTGCTCCAGCGGGGCCTGGTCGGCGAGTTGGGCGTCGATCCGGAAACCGGGGCGATCCTGTACGGAACAACCCAGTATTTTCTGGAAAGATTGGGACTTGGCAGCGTTGCCGAGTTGCCGCGGCTTTCACCCCACTTGCCCGGCCTGGAAAACCTGGGGGATTTTGAAGACACCACGTATTAGACACGCTGACGAGAAGGACACTTAATGACGCAGGCGCCAGGCTCCGGCTCCGGACGAAACAACGATCGTCGCGGTGCCCGATCCGCCGGGCGGCCGGCCACCGGTCGACCAAGCACTGGCCGACCAAGTACCGGTCGACCCGCCGGTGGACGGCCAGCCGCAGGCAGGCCCAGCGAGGGTGCCAGCGGGCGCAGTTTCGGCGACCCCGCAGCCAGGCCGTCGCGCGGAAACCCGGGCGAAGACAGGGACAACAACCGCAGCCGGGACGCCAGCAGGGGCGCCGGTAACGACGCGAGCTGGGGTAGGGGCTCCGGTAGGGACAGGGACTCGGGCCAGGGCAGGGACTCGGGCCAGAGTCGAGGCAGCGACGGGCGTCCCGCCCGCGAGGACGGCCCGCGCAGCGGTGCGCGCCGTCCGCAGAGCGGAGCTGGCCGTCCGCAGAGCGGGGCTGGGCGCCCATTCCAGAACAGGGAACGGACCAACAGGTCCGACTCCGGTGATCGTCCGGAACGTTTTGAGCGCAAGGATGGTGCCGAGCGCGGCTCCGCTTCGACGGGCCGGCCAGCTCCGCGGAAGTCGACTGGAACAAGTAAGCCAGGCTACGCGGGCGCCGGGAAGCCTGCTGGCGGACGTTCGGCCAGCGGTGCTCCTTCGCGCGGAAAGCCCGCCGGGCCGCGGGCCTTCGGCGGCGAGCGGTTCGGCAAGAATCTGGGCCCGGTGCGCCGCCCCAAACCCGTCCGCAAATCACGTCCAGCGGACGAACTGGATATGCACAATCCTGACGGTGTGCGGTTGCAGAAGATCATGGCCTCGGCTGGCGTCGCCTCGCGCAGGGTCTGCGAGGAAATGATTCTTGATGGTCGGGTGGAAGTCGACGGCGTGATTGTCACCGAACTCGGGGTGCGCGTGGACGCGGCGAAAGCCGCCATCCATGTCGA
>DGBL01000109.1 GCA_002384315.1 Micrococcaceae bacterium UBA4005
GTGCTCGACGTCGACGGCGCCGTCCGCCGCGTCTCGGGCGGCTGGGAGGGAACCGGGCAGCAGTGGGTGTACGACGCCGAACGGTACGCCAGGATCAGCAAAGCGCGGATCGCAGAGCAGAACGCCATGCTGGATTACGAAAATACCTCCCAGTGCCGGATGGAATACCTGGCCCGAGCACTGGATGATCCGACAGCCTCCCCATGCGGACGATGCGACAACTGTGCCGGGCGCTGGTTTACCGACGACGTCGCCCGCGAAGCATCCGCCAGCGCCCAGCAGGCGCTGAGCCGGGTCGGCGTGGAACTTGAGCAGCGGCGGCAATGGCCCGCCGGGATGGACAGACTCGGCATTCCCCTCAAGGGAAAGATCCCTGCAGCGGAGTTGACTGATACAGGCCGTGCGCTCGCCCGGCTGACCGATCTGGGGTGGGGTCAACGGCTGCGTGAACTGTTGGCGGAGGGCTCTCCGGACGCCCCGCTGCAGCAGGAAATGCTTCAGGCCTGCATCCAGGTGCTGACCCAGTGGTCATGGGGGCAGCGCCCTGTGGCCGTGGTCTCGGTTCCCTCGCGCCGCCGCCCGCAACTGATCGGATCGCTGGCCCAAGCGTTGGCCAGCGTAGGGCAGATCCCCTACCTCGGAGCGCTCCGCGCCCCGGAGGGCGGCCCGGCCGGACAACCAGGCGGAAACGCCGCCTTCCGGCTCGCTGCAGTGTGGAACCAGTGGGCAGTCCCAGCTGAGGGAACGGACTGGTTTGCGGCGCATCGCGGGCCGGTTCTGCTCGTGGATGACTTCGCTGACAGCAGGTGGACTCTCACCGTGGCCGGAAAAGCCCTCCGGGACGCTGGCGCCGACGCCGTCCTGCCGTTCGTGTTGGCACTGAAGGCCTGACCCAGGCGTTGGAGCTGATAAAAATACCCCCGGCCGCAGCCAGGGGTATTTTTCGCTCATCACAAACGCGGAGACGGGGGGATTTGAACCCCCGGTAGGCTTTAGGCCCACACTTCATTAGCAGTGAAGCCCATTCGGCCGCTCTGGCACGTCTCCAAAGGCTATTGCTAGCCACCCAAGATTACCCACAAGGGATGCCCAAGAGCAAAACACCTGCCCCCAGCCAGGGAGCGATCCTATGAATAGCTCTGCTGGGGTTTTCCGACTAGCGCCCGCCAGAGAAATTCGTAGCTCATGGCGTGCATGCGCGCGGCTTGGCTGTTGTCCGAGGCGCCGGCATGGCCTCCGTCCAGAGCCTCGTGGAAACTCACGTTTTCAACTCCGAGGCAGAGCATGCGCGCAACCATCTTCCGGGCATGCGCCGGGCTCACCCGGTCGTCGCTGGTGGCGGTCCAGATGAGGGCGGGTGGATACGCGATTCCCGGCTCCAGCAGATGATAGGGCGAGAACGTGCGCAGGAAGTCCCAGTCCTCGGGATTGTCCGGATCCCCATACTCGGCTATCCACGAGTGGCCGGCGCCGAGCTGCGTATAGCGCTGCATATCGAGCAGCGGAACCCCGCAGGAAATAGCCCCGAACAGGCCAGGGTAACTGGTGAGCATATTTCCCACCAGTAGTCCGCCGTTGCTGCGGCCGGTGCAGCCGAGCAACGCAGGGCTGGTGACTTTGCGGTCGATGAGATCCTGGGCGATGGCCGCGAAATCCTCGTACGCGCGATGCCGGTTCTCCCGCAGCGCGGCATGATGCCATTGCGGGCCGTATTCGCCGCCCCCGCGGATGTTGGCCAGCACGTAGACGCCGTTGCGCCCCTCGGGTGTTTTACGCTCGAGCCACCCCCTCCCCACCGCAGGGCTGTACGCCGGAGTGAGGGAGTGCTCGAATCCGCCGTATCCGTTGAGCAGAGTCGGGTTCGCCCCGTCGAGCGGAAGGTCGTCTCTGGAGACCTGGAAATAGGGGACCTGCGTGCCGTCCGCGGATGTCGCGAAGTGTTGTTTCACGGAGAAATCCCCGGCGTCAAAGAACGACGCCGATCCGCGCACCCGCTGATGTCCGCCGCCGATCGTGCCCCGCGAGAGGGTGGACGGTGTGAGGAAACCGGTGGAGACCAGCCAGTAGTCGTTACCGGCGTCGTCGTCCTCGTCATCGACAGCGAATGCCTCGACGGTGTGCAACGGCGGGCAGGCATCCAATGGGCGCACGGCCCAACTTTCGCCTGGGGTCAGGAGCAGGATCTGCGAGGAGACATCCTGAAGCACGTTGACCAGCAGATAGTCGCGCGTCCAACTCCAGGACTGGAGGGAACTGGTCGGCGATGGAGTGAACGCAGTGTGGAACCTCCGGTCCCCGGCCATGAACATGTCCAGGTCAGCGATGAGCAGGGACCCGCCGGGGTGGGTCCTCCCTCCGACGTCCCAGTCCGTCCGCGGGCGGAGCACCAGCCACTGCCGGTGTGGGGACACATACACATGTTCGGGTACATCCACCCGCGCCCACTCGCCGTCCCGGCGCAGGAAGGTCCGGCTGGAATGGAAGTCGATGGTGTCCACCGCGATGTCGCGCTCATATCCGGGAGTCTGATCGTGAGCCACCGTGGCCATCATGTGCTCCGGCGGGACCTCGAAAATCACGGGAGCGGCATCAGGTTCCTGCCCCCGCCGGAGGGTGCGCACCGTGCGCGGATAAGAACTGGAGGTCATGGAGCCAGGACCGAAGTCCGTGGCAACGTGCACGGTATCCGCATCTACCCAGCTGACGCGGCTCTTCGCGGCAGGCAGGTCGAAGCCGTCCAGCACGAATTCCTGGCGTACGACGTCGTACTCGCGGTAGCGGTGCGCGTCGCCGCCGTCCGGGGAGAGCGCGATGAGCGCACGCTCGTAGGGTGCGTCTGGGGCGGGGCGCAGAAACAATGCCCCGCCCCAGACCCAGTCCACCCCTTCCGCACGCCCCAGCGCCCCGACATCCAGCAGGACCTCCCAGGTGGGCTCGGCGGAACAATAGTCCTCCCAGCTTGTCCGCCGCCACAGCCCGCGGGGATGTTCGGCGTCGCGCCAGAAATTGTAGTAATCCGGCCCGCGCTTGGAGACCATCGGGATCCGGTCCGCGGAATCGAGCACCTCAAGGATCCGTGTTTCAGTTGCCTGGAATGCCGCGTCGAAAAGCGTCCGTTCAGTGAGCGCATTGTGCGCTTCTACCCAGTCCAGCGCAGCGGTTCCCTGTGTCTCCTCCAGCCAGCGGAACTCATCGGGGGCGTCGGGTTCGGTGCGCGGGGGAGGGAGCATCGCTCCATCCTATGTGCGCAAGCTGCTGCCCGGAGATGTAGCTAGGCTGGATGAATGACTGTCCGGGACCATGCAACGGTGGCAATCGTGGGTGCAGGCCCGCGTGGCACCTCCGTACTGGAACGGATCGTGGCAAACCGGCTCCATGAACCGGCTGCGGGCTCCCTCACCGTGCATATTATCGACCCGTTTGATCCCGGAGCCGGGCATATCTGGCGGACCGAGCAGTCCCGCCTGTTCCTCATGAACACGCCCTCGTTTTTTCCTACCGTCGTCCCGACTGAGGGTATGGCCGGAAGTTTGGCGCCCTCGCCTGTACCAGTGGCGTTCGAGGACTGGCGGGTGCGGGCCGCAGACGGTCGGATCCCCGGACTGGACCCGGCAGAAATCGCGGAGGCTGCTGCCGTGGGGCGGGCCGGTTTTCCCAGCCGGGCCCTTTACGGCAGGTACCTGCGCTGGGTCTATGCGGAGCTTGAACGGTGCGCCAGTCCGGTACTCACCCTGCGCTACCACCAGGCCGAAGTCCTGGCGTTGCAGCTGGCCGGGGAGCAGTGGGTGGCGCGGTTGGATAACGGTGTGGAGCTTTCGGTGGATAGCGTGGTCCTCGCACTGGGGCACGTGCCTGCCAAGCTCAGCCCCGAACAGGAGAACCTGCGGGACAGTGCCGCACGCTTCGGGGTGCAGTACTGGCCCCCAGCTGTGCCTGGGGACGTCGAGTGGAAGACGTTGCCGGCAGGGAAATCCGTGTTGGTACGCGGGCTCGGGCTCAATTTTTTCGACACGATGATCCAGCTCAGCGAGGGTCGCGGGGGACAGTTCGTGCCAGCTGGGTCCGGCAGGCTCGACTACCGGCCGTCCGGGCGGGAGCCCCTCCTCGTCGCCTCGTCACGACGAGGGGTCCCGTACCGTGCAAAGGCGGATCTGGCCAGCTACATTCCACGCGGGATCAGCCTGAGGTATTGCACAGCCGAGGCGCTTCTGGGTTTTGCGGCCAGGGGTATCCAGCCCGGGTTCGACCATGACTTCTGGCCGCTGCTGCACCGGGATGTTCTCTGGGCCTACTACAGCACCCTGGCACGGGTTCGACCGCAGGCGTATCTGGTTCCTGCAGGGCAGGTACTCGAGCAGGTCGGGGCGGCGCTCAACCTCCCCGGCCCGGAGTGGGCTCCCGCGCTGGAGGCTGTCGTGCAGGAATCGGTTCCTGCCGCATCCCGTCTCGACGTCGAAGCGCTGGGACGTCCGTTCCAGGGGCGAAAGTTTCCTGACAATGCGTCCTTCGTGCGCAGCGTCCTTTCCTATCTCGAAGCCGACGTCTCCGGTTCGGCACGCGGCGAGGATGACCCGCTGAAGATGGCGATCGGAGCGCTGAATGCTGGACGGTCGGTTATCAAACAGGCGGTCGCGGACGGCGGGCTCACCGATGTGGCCTGGGAATCCGAATTGCGGGGATGGTTCGAACCTCTCGTAGAAGGCCTAGCCAGCGGCCCCCCGTCCGTGCGGATAGCTCAGCTCGCCGCACTCGTGCGCGCAGGCCTGGTCCAATTCCTGGGGCCGAACCCGAACTATGTCGTGGATGCGGAAAAAGGGCTTTTCTGCGGATCATCACCGTGGGTGAAGGACACCGTTTTTACGTCCACCTACCTGGTGGACGCGATGATGCCCGCGAACCAGGTATCCCGCTCCACCTCGGTGGTGATGCGGCAGATGCTGGACGAGGGTCTCCTGCGGCCGCGAATGTTCATGGCGGAGGGTGGTGTCCCGCTCGCTTCGGCCGGACTGGATGTCACTGCGCCGCCGTATCGGGCACTCGACAGCGCCGGGCAGGCCCATCGGAGCCTGTATGTGCTGGGGCTGCAGTTGGCGTCGGTGCAGTGGGGCACCGCCATCGCGGCGGAAGCCGGCGCTGCGCTGGAGGCTGGCGCCCGCACCCTGCGTGATGCGAACGATATCGCCCGCGCGATCCTGCAACTCCCCGACGGCGTGGACACNNCGCTTAGCGGCCGGGCGCCTGGCAGCGGGCCCGCCACGCGCTCCCGTGCGGAAGCTGCTGGCTTGCACCCGAGGTCAAGCACGGTGCAGGCCCGGTCTCGAGCCCGACAATCAGGGGGTCGTGGTCGCTGGCCCGGTAGGGGTCGGGAGAGTAGTAGTTAGTGATGTTGTTGTTGAAACGGCTGTATTCCAAAGCCACGGATTCCACGGCGTTGATGTTCCAGAGGTCGCTACCAGTGACCAGGGCGTCCGCGGCGGGTGCAGCCAGAATGTGGTCAAGAGAGCCGGATAGACCGCCGAAGACGTAGGAATATTTTCCCGACACGGCGCCCTGGTTCACGTACCCGGCCTCGTAGAGGACCTGCAT
>DGBL01000187.1 GCA_002384315.1 Micrococcaceae bacterium UBA4005
GTGGGTGAGCACGGTGCGTACCGCACTCAAGGGCAGCGAAGTGCTGGTGTGTTCAGTGATCGGCTTCCCGTTGGGTGCCACCCCCACCGAGGTCAAGATCGTGGAGGCCCGCGGGGCGGTTGCCGACGGTGCCGACGAAATTGACATGGTTATCAATATTGCTGCCGCCCGCGCTGGCGACGGAGAGAGCCTACTCATGGACATCCGCGGCGTCGCGGACGCCGTGCACGAGGGCGGGGCGATCCTTAAGGTCATTATCGAAACGGGGCTGCTCACCGACGAACAGAAGGTCCTCGCCTGCCGGGCCGCCGTCGAAGCGGGCGCTGATTATGTGAAGACGTCCACCGGATTCAATGGCGGCGGCGCTACGGTCAAGGACATCAGACTCATGCGCGAATGTGTGGGCCCCGACGTCGGGGTGAAAGCCTCCGGCGGGGTGCGCTCCGTTGAGGATGCCCGCGCCATGATCGCCGCCGGGGCCACCCGGATCGGGGCTAGCTCCGGAGTCGCTATCGTTAAGGGTGAACGAGGCGCGGCAGGGTACTGACCGTCGCCGGACCCATCTGGTTTTCCATTTAGTCGAAGGATGATTTCATGTCTCAGCCCGCACAGCCGACCGTCGCCAGCGAATCCGCTCCTGAGTCCGCTACCGAATCCGCCACAATGCAGAAGACCGCGCGTGAGACTCCGGAAGGTACCTCGAACCGTAGGCTCTCCCACGCCGGGGAGGGACGGCTGCTGGGCAACCTGCTGGTCTTCATCCCGCTGTTCGTGATCTTTATGGCCTGCATCTACGTGCTGGGATTCAGCGACGGCCGCACGGCGTGGCCGTTCGGGCTGAGCCTAGTGCTGGCCTTCCTCGCGTTCTTCATCCCGCAGGGCATCCTGGGTCGCTCCGACTCCGGCCCCGAATCTGCAGCACCCCGGCGCACCGCAAAGTAATCGGACCCGGGCTGGCAGATCCTGGCCAACCCGGCGCGGCCAGGTCACTCGGCGAAGATACTCTCCACGACTTGTCGCGCCCACTCGAGGATCTCGGAGTCCACGAGATCCCTCCCGCCGATCCGCGCCGTTTTAGGCTTGGGGATCAGCGCGGAGTTGAGTGCCGGTTTGAGCGATGCCCCCGGGTACATCCGCATAAGCCGCATTTCACGCGATTCGGGAAGGTTGGCCGGGGCGAACTTCACGAAGTTTCCCTGCACGGCGACGTCGGTGAGTCCGGCTGCGCGCGCGGCGACCCGGAAGTGGGCCACCGCTACCAGGTTGGTCACCGGTGCTGGGGGCTCGCCATACCGGTCAACGAGCTCCGCGACAACNNCCGACCAGCCTGATATAGAGGTCGAATCCGACGCCGGCAATATGGCCGGACTGTTCCCCACCGAGCATGTTTCCGGCTCCACGGATTTCGAGGTCCTTCAACGCCAGTTGCATCCCCGCGCCGAGTTCGTTGTGCGAGGCGACCGCCTTCAGTCGCTCCAAGGCAACCTCCCCCAACGGTTTGTCGGCAGGGTAGAGGAAGTAGGCGTACGCCCGCTCGCGTCCCCGCCCCACCCGGCCACGCAACTGGTGCAGTTGGGACAGCCCATAGTTCTCCGCGCGGTCGACAATCAGCGTATTCGCGTTGGAGATATCCAGCCCCGTCTCGATGATGGTGGTGCACACCAGCACGTCGAAGCGCTTTTCCCAGAAGTCAACGATGATCTGTTCCAGCCGGCTTTCGGTCATCTGCCCGTGAGCAACAGCCACGCGGGCCTCGGGAACCAGTTCCCGCACATGCGCTGCGGTGCGGTCGATCGAGGAAACCCGGTTGTGGACAAAGAACACCTGGCCTTCACGCATGAGTTCACGCCGGATCGCCGCGGATGCCTGCCTGTCCGTGTAGGGACCAACATAGGTGAGCACCGGATGCCGTTCCTCCGGCGGGGTAGCCAGCGTGGAAGTCTCCCGGATACCGGTCAGGGACATCTCCAACGTCCGCGGAATAGGGGTCGCGCTCATGGCCAGCACGTCCACATTGGTGCGCATTTTCTTCAGCGCCTCCTTGTGTTCGACCCCGAACCGCTGCTCCTCGTCTACGATCACCAGCCCCAGATCCTTGAACCGGGTCTCCTTGGAGAGCAGGCGGTGAGTGCCGATGACGACGTCGACGGCGCCGGAAACCAGCCCTTCGGCGGTCTCGCGTGACTCCTTGCCGCTCTGGAAGCGGGACAGCGGTCGCACGGTGACCGGAAAGCCGGAGAACCGTTCGGAGAACGTTTCGAAGTGCTGCTGGACCAGCAGGGTCGTCGGCACCAGGACGGCGACCTGCTTGCCGTCCTGGACCGCTTTGAACGCCGCGCGCACGGCGATCTCGGTCTTGCCGTAGCCAACATCCCCGGAGACCAACCGGTCCATCGGCACTTCCCGCTCCATGTCGGCCTTGACCTCGTTGATGGTGGTGAGCTGGTCGGGGGTTTCCACATAGGGAAAGGCATCCTCGAGTTCGCGCTGCCATGGTGTATCCGGGGCGAAAGCGTGGCCGCGCGATGCCATCCGCGCCGAGTACAGCCGGATCAACTCGCCGGCGATCTCCTTGACCGCCCGGCGGGCCTGGTTCTTGGTCTTCGACCAGTCGGATCCGCCCATCCTGCTCAGCGCCGGGGTGTCCCCGCCAACATATCGGGTCACCTGGTCGAGCTGATCGGTCGGCACGAACAACCTGTCCCCGGGAGCCCCCCGCTTCGAGGGCGCGTACTCGAGGACCAGATATTCGCGGATGGTCTTCGTCGGCCCGGCGCCGGTGGAGCGCTGCATAAGTTCCACGAAACGGCCCACGCCGTGTTGTTCGTGGACCACGAAGTCACCGGCACGCAGTTGCAGCGGATCCACAGCGTTACGCCGCCTGGACGGCATTTTGCGCATATCGCGGGTGCCCGAGGCGCTGGTTCGCCCTAAGAGGTCCGCCTCGGTGAGCAGCCCCATGGTGAGGGAGTCAAGGACAAATCCGCGCCCCGCCGAAGCCGTGGTGATGGAAATGACCCCGGGTTGGGGAGCGGCGTCGAGCGAGTCGACGCGCGTGGCCGCAATGTCGTGATCCTGGAACAGCTCCGCCAGTCGCTGCGCGGGCCCCGGACCTTCGGTGGCGACCACTAGCCGCCACTTCTCTCGCATCCGTCCGCCGATAAAGTCCATCATTTCTGCGACATCGCCCTGGTAACCGCGGGGTTCACGGGCGTGCAGGGAGAAACTATCGACTTCCTGGAGCAGCTCCTCGCCGGATCCGAGCGAGGTGATCGCCCACCAGGCCACCTGCTGCGACAGCGCCGTCTCCCGCGCCTCCGTCAGCGACCGGAAGCTCGCGGAGCGCAACTCCGCACCAACCCCGCCGACGACACCGTCCAGCACACCCTCAAGGACGACGGGCGCGTTCGCCCCGTCGGAGGCGGTGGACCAGGCTGCGGCCAGGAATTCCTCGTTGGTCGCGGCGAGGTCGTGGGCGCGGGTGCGCACCTTTTCGGGCTCTATAAGGACGGCGATCGATCCGGCGGGAAGCTCCCCGGTGAACGAGACCATCGCATCGACCAGCACCGGTGCGAGCGATTCCATCCCCTCGACCGCCATTCCGCCAGCGATTTTCTCCAGCATTGCCGCCGCGGCGGGCAACTGCTGCTGCAGCCGCGCCGCCCGGGACATGACCGAGGCGGTGATGAGGATCTCGCGGCAGGGCGGGGCGTAGAGGGCCGCCGGGTGCTCGGTGGCCGTTAGGGAGCGTTGGTCGGCGACGGCGAACCAACGCATCTGCTCCACCTCGTCGCCGAAGAATTCGATCCGGAGCGGGTGGTCCTCGGTAGGCGGGAACACATCGATAATGCCGCCGCGGACGGCGAATTCTCCGCGGTGGGTGACCATGTCCACGCGGGCGTAGGCTGCGTCGGCGAGCGCACGCACCACGTCGCTGAAAGCAGCGGTGTCCCCCACCTGCAGGGATACCGGTTCGAGCTCGCCGAGTCCGCCGACCAGCGGCTGGAGCACCGCTCGGATCGGAGCAGTGATCACGCGCACCGGGGAAGTTCCGGGGTGGGCGAGCCTGCGCAGGACCGAAAGCCTGCGGCCTACGGTATCCGACCGGGGAGACAACCGCTCGTGCGGGAGCGTTTCCCAGCTGGGAAATTCCTCGATCTGCTCCGCGGGAAGATAGCTACGCAGCGCCGCAGCGAGGTCCTCGGCTTCGCGTCCGGTCGCGGTCACGGCTAGGACTACCGGTGGAGTCCGTGCGGGGCCGGTGCCGCCGTCGGGTTGGGAACCTGGAGCGGCTGCTGGCGCCTCGCGCAGGCCGTCGACGATCTCCGCCAGCAGCACTGCCCGCATGCCCGCGGGCGCAGTGATGGATAGGTCGGCGCTGCGCTCGGTGACGGCACGGCTCGCATTGCTGCGGACCCTCGCAAAGGAAGCGTCCTCGCTCAGCGCGGCGCGCAGTCCGTTCAGGCTCATGGGTCAGGGGCTCCTTAGGAATCGGCGGCTGCACAGGCTGGCTCGGGTGAGCGCACGAAAACCCGACATTTTGGGTAAATGCCGGGGCGTGTCCAGCCTACCGCCTGCCGCCGACGTCGGGCATTTCGGGTCAATGCGACCTGTGCACCGGGCGGGTGTAGCATGTCCCGGTGGCCGCTACAAAAGTTCGTCTCCTTCGCGGGAGTGTTGCGCGTTTGCTTACCCTCACCGGCAAATGGCTACGCGCGTTAAGCACAGCACTTCCCGCCATGCGGCATCCGGCGCAATTCATCACCGCGGGGTTCGCAACTGCCATCGCCGCCGGTACGGCATTGTTGATGCTCCCGGTGGCAAAGGCCGGGCCCGGGGGCGCCACGGCGGTGGAAGCGGTTTTCACCGCCACCTCGGCAGTCTGCGTGACGGGGCTGACTGTCGTGGATACCGAAACATTTTGGACCCCGTTCGGCCAGGCAGTGATCCTAGGCCTGATCCAGGTGGGCGGATTCGGCATCATGTCCTTCGCCTCCTTGCTGGGAGTCCTGCTGGCCCGCAGGCTGGGCCTGCGCTCGAGGATGGCCGTCGCGGCCGAATCCCGGGCCGGAGCTTTCGGCGACGTGAGGCGGGTGCTCCTGGGGGTAGTGCGGATCAGCCTCATCACCGAAGTGGCCACAGCAGCCGTCCTGACGGTACGGTTCGCTAGCGGATACGGCTACGAACCGGGCCGTGCCCTGTGGCTGGGCGTGTTCCACGCGGTATCCGCCTTCAACAATGCTGGCTTCGGTTTGTTCAGCGACAACCTGATCCGCTTCGTGGACGACCCCTGGCTGACCTTACCCATCGCTGCCGCCGTCATCATCGGAGGGCTCGGATTTCCGGTGCTGTTCGAATTGCGCCGGGAATTCCGCAAGCCGCTGCACTGGAGTATGAACACGAATCTGGTGCTGGCCGGAACGGCGGTGCTGCTGGTTTTTGGGACCGTGTTTATCACCGCCCTGGAGTGGAACAACCCCGGAACCTTGGGCCCGCTCAGCGCCCCGGAAAAGATCCAGGCCGGGTTTTTCCAGTCCGCCATGACACGTACCGCCGGTTTTAATTCCGTCGATATCGGACAGATGCACCCTGCGACGTGGCTGGGGATGGACCTTCTCATGTTCATCGGCGGCGGTCCGGCGGGGACCGCGGGCGGCGTGAAAATCACCAC
>DGBL01000238.1:0-1171 GCA_002384315.1 Micrococcaceae bacterium UBA4005
GTCCACTGCCGTCTCGCTCTACCCCGTCTAGCACCCCGCGGCACTGGCGCAACGGGGCGCAGCCGCTAGTCGTCGTCGCGGCGATCCAATTCCTCGGTGAGGTCCTCATGGCGGGCGTCGGTTTCCGGATGCGGGAAACCCTCTTCGACGTATTCCTTGTCGAGCTGGCGGTGGACTTTGCTATTGAGCACCTCGACGGTATCCAACCGGAGATCAGTCAAGTCCTCCGGGAAACTGTCGGTGGATGCAATACGGGATTTGTCGCCCACGATTTTGCCTCTCTGAATGCTGGACCAAACAGGCGTCCAGTAGCGGTGGAACTTCAGATCATACCCATCATGGGGTCCCGGAACCATGCGTGCAGCGGCAGTCGCCTGACAGCCCCTAGCCTCCCGCTGCGCTCAGGAACTCCGAAGCCGTTTCAGCACGGCCTTGGGTACGAACGCCGAAATATCCCCGCCGAGCTCAGCAACCTCCTTGAGCAGCGTGGAGGACAGATGGGTGTAGCTGTTCTCCGCGGGGATGAAAACAGTCTCGACGCCGGTTAACTGGCGGTTCATCGTAGCCATCGGCAACTCGTAGCCGAAGTCATGGCTGGAGCGCAATCCCTTGACAATCACGTTGGCTCCCTTGCCCCGGCAGAACTCAGCCAAAAGCCCATCCACCATCGGCTCCACAGACACTCCCCTCAAGTAGGTGAGCGTCTCCGTGGCAATAGCAAGGCGTTCTTCGAGGGTGAACCGGTAATCCTTGGAATAATTGGTCGAAATAGCCACGATGACCTCATCGAAAAGACTCGCGGCGCGGGCAATCACCTCCACATGACCATTGTGGATGGGGTCGAAGGATCCGGGGCACACTGCGCGACGCATGCTCCTAACCTACCTACCTGCACGCCCCTAACGCGCGTCGGGCGTGCGAAAAGAGCCACGAAAGAAGTAATACTGGACCGTATGACCCCACCGACACCCCCCGCCGGGACCAGCGCCGGCGTCGATGCCCCTTGGGAACGCACAGCACGCGGCGCGAACCTCCTTGACGGTGACGGCCGGCTAGGAGTGACGATTTTCGAGGAAATAACCGCCTTGGCCACGCGCAGCGGCGCGATCAATCTAGGGCAGGGGTTCCCGGACGAGGACGGACCGCGGGAAATGCTCGACGCCGCCCGCGC
>DGBL01000238.1:1243-2630 GCA_002384315.1 Micrococcaceae bacterium UBA4005
CTGGCTTTCGCCGGACCCGGCGATGAAGTACTTACCTTTGAACCGTTTTATGACTCCTATGGTGCGGTGATCGGACTCTCGGGCGCAACGCACACAACGGTCCCGCTGCTCGCCCCGGACTTCGAGCCGGATCTGGCCGCCCTTGAAACCGCCATGAATTCCCGCACAAAAATCATCGTCGTCAACAACCCGCACAACCCTATGGGTTCCATGTTCAGCAGGCAGACCCTGTGCCGGATCGTCGAACTGGCCCAGCTCCACGATGCCATCATTGTCACCGACGAAGTCTACGAACATCTCACGTTCGGGCAGACCCACATACCCGTGGCAACCCTGCCAGCGGCTGCCGGGCGGACACTGACCATCTCCTCAGCAGGCAAGACGTTCTCGGTCACCGGCTGGAAAATCGGTTGGCTGAGCGGACCGGCACACTTGGTGGCGATGGTACGCTCCGTCAAATCCTTCCTGACCTACAGTTCGGGCACGCCGTTCCAGGTGGCCGTCGCCAGCGCCCTGGCCTTACCTGGAACGTTTTACACGGACGCAGCCTCCACCCTGCGCTCCAAACGTGACCTGCTTATTGAGGGCTTGACTGCAGCCGGATTCGCTGTCAACACACCCGAGGCAACCTACTTTGTGACCGTGGATACGGCCCCGTTGGGCGTCACCAACGCCCTTGAGCTTGCACGGGAGCTTCCTACCCTTCTAGGCGTCGCCGCGATACCGGTATCCGTGTTTTGCCACGACGACGGCGCTGAACGCACGCGCTCGCTGCTGCGCTTCGCATTCTGCAAAAAAACGTCGGTGCTGGAGGAAGCCTGCGCCCGGCTGGCCACCCTCGCCCAGCGCTTATGAGTATTCCCCCGCGCTGGCTGAGCGGCCTGGGAGCCCATGCTGAAATCGACGAGGACGCGTTGGTCTCCGGCGCTTACATCCTGAGTATCGGCGGCGCCCAACAGTCCCACGTGGATCTTGGCCATCCTGAACATATTTTCTACGAATATCTTCGCCGAATTGCGAATGTCATCGACCTGGTCCGCCCGCCCGCCGAACCGCTGAAGGTACTCCACCTGGGTGCCGGAGCGCTCACCCTCGTCCGATATATCCAGGCGACCCGCCCGGGATCCGCCCAATGGGCCGTCGAACGCGAGCGGGAACTGATCGACTTCGTGCTCCGGCATCTGCCGCTGCCGTCGGGGACGACGTGCGAATGCATCCTTGCCGACGTCAGCACGGCGGTGGCTACCCTCCAGGACCAACAGTTCGACGCCGTCGTGCTGGATATTTTCGCTGACGCAAACGCACCATCCGAGCTGACCGGAGCCGGGTTTCAGCAACGGCTCATGGATCTGATTACTCCAGGGGGCGTGCTGCTCATCAACGTCGG
>DGBL01000056.1 GCA_002384315.1 Micrococcaceae bacterium UBA4005
CACCGCGCTCGAGTTGCAGCTGCTGAACGAGCTCTACCAGCTGGTGCGGGTGCGGTTGAACCTGTTCACCGCGACGACCAAAGCCATCGACTGGCGCTCGAACAAGCACGGCAAGAAGACTCGCGTTTACGACAAACCACGCACTCCCTACCAGCGCGTCATCGATTCCGGCATCCTTACCCCTGAGAAAGCCGCCGAGCTCGCTTCCCTGTTCGAGATCACGAATCCAGCCGAGCTGACTCGAAAAATCACCGCGATCCAAACCCGCCTCATCAACCTCGCCAAGGACAAAACCGAAGCTGTCACCGCTAACGTTTCGCGAGCAAAACCAGATGAGGCACGTGATCAGCTTTCGCGAGCATCTTGACGTGAGGCACTACGATCGGAGCGTCCGCCGGGACTAGTTTCCGGCTGAAGCCAGGAGTTCCTCCGCCGCTATAGCCCGCTGCAGCGCATCATTCAGTCGCTTCTGCGCTTCCCCGTAGGCGGCGAAGTCGCTGGTGCGCAACGCCTCGTTGCCGTCCTGGATTGCCGCATTGGCGTCAGCGAGCGCTTTTCTGAGGTCCGCTGCGGGATCCCCGGAACCAGGGTCGGCTGGAGCCGTGGTGGGGTCGGTGACTGCTGGCGGTTCCGTGGAACCACCATCGGCCGGCGGCGATGCGGGATCTGCCGGGGTTTCACCGACATTCTCGCTGTCGCCGGTCTCTGCCCCGGAGTCTCCACCGAAGACCTGATCGAGTGCTTCCGCGAGCGTCGGGGCGAACCCGACGTTCTCGCCGAAACTGACCAGCACCCGTCGGAGAACCGGGAAGGAAGAACTTCCCGAGGATTGTACATATACCGGCTGCACATAGGCGATGCCGCCACCAATAGGCAGGCTCAACAGGTTCCCGTTGATCACCTCGGATGCACCCTGCCGTAGCAGGTTCAGATCCTGCGAGACTGTCGTATCCGAGTTGAACAGGTTCTGCGCCTGCCCCGGCCCGACCACCGAATCGCGTCCCGAGGAATCAAGAAGGGTGAGCCGCCCATAATCCTCGCTCTTGACGCCGTCTTTCCCGGTTCCGGCGTCGCCGTTGGCGGCCAGGAAACCGTACAGCACGTTTCGGGCTTCCTGGCCGGGAGGCACATACGGGATGAACGGCGTGGTGAGCGAGAACGCGGCACGATCCTGATTAGGCATCTGCAGAGTCAGGTAGAACGGCGGCTGACGCACGCCCGTCGATTCACCGTCCGTCGGATCCGCCGGCACGTTCCACGCCTCGTTGTTGCTGTAGAACGGTTCGGTGGCGGTGACGTGGTAACGGGCCAACAGCTCGCGCTGAACCTTGAAGAGATCCTCCGGATAGCGCACATGCGCCATCAGGTCAGCGGACATTTCACTGTAGGGCTTGAGCGAAGACGGATAGATGTTCTGCCATGCCTTCAGGATCGGATCCTCGTCGTCCCAGGCGTACAGCTCCACCGAACCGTCGTATGCGTCCACTGTCGCCTTCACGGCGTTGCGGATGTAATTGACGCGCTCGGCGGGAAGCGCCGTTGCCAGCCCTTCGGCTGTCTGGGAGTCCTGCGTCGCAGACTCCAGCTCCTGCTGGGTTGAATAAGGAAAACTTGAACTTGTGGTGTATCCATCAATGATCCACTTGACCCGCCCGTCGACAATCGCCGGGTAGCTGTTGCCGTCAAGAGTCAGATAGGGGGCCACTTTCTCAACGCGCTGGACTGGATCCCGATCATAAAGGATCTGTGATTCGCTGTTGACCTGGTCTGAGAGCAGCAGGTCGGTCGACTGGAACTTCAGCGCATAGACGAGCCGGTTGAAAGGATTGCCGACGTTCGGTCCGCCGTCACCTTTGAAGGTGCTGCGTGATTCGGTGTCGGATTCCTCGCTCTGCGGCCGGTCGATTTCGATCGGGGATGCGCCTTCCGTAGCTCCGACCACCGAATATTGCGGGGTGTGTTCGCCGAAGTAGATCCGCGGCTCGTAGGTGCTCTCATCTCCGAGCACACCCTTGGAGGGAATGCCCGCCTGGAGGAACGAGGGCCTGCCATCGGGCTCAACCGTGGACCCGGCTGCTGCGACCACTCCGTACCCATGGGTGTAGAGAACATGCTCGTTGACCCAGCCTGCGGGCACCCCCCGGGTGTTCAGTTCGCGGACCGCGATGACCGTGTCTTGGATCTTGCCATCAATCTCGTACCGGTCCACGTTAAGGGTCTGCGGGAACTGGTAGTACTGCCGGAACTGCTGGAGCTGGCTGAACGCGTCGGTGACGAGGTTGGGGTCAAGCAAACGGATATTTGCGGTTGTCTCGCCGTCGTCTCCGAGCGCGCCCGCCTCCGGGACGTCTGTCGGGTTGTAGGCCTGGACATCGACCTTATCAAGCCCGTAGGCCATCCGGGTCAGGGCGATGTTCCGGTCGATGTACTCCCCTTCCATGCTCAGTTCGGAGGGGATGACCTGGAAGCGCTGTACGAACCACGGATAGATTCCCCCGGCGAGGATTGCGGTGATGATCAGCATCGCGGTGCCGATAATGGGCAGCCGCCAGCGTCCGACAACCGCGGACACCATGAACAGCACAGCGACGATAACCGCTGCGACGGCGAGGATTGCTTTGGTCGGGATGACCGCGTTGACATCGGTGTACAGGGCTCCGGCCCAGCTTCCGCTGTTGCTTTGCAGCGTCGAATACCGGTCGAGCCAGTAATTCACACCTTGCAGGATCAGGAACAGCGCCGCCAGGAGGGCGATCTGGAGCCGGGCTGCCTTGCTGCTGAAGAAGCCCTTCTCTTCCAGCCTGATTCCGCCGTAGAGATAGTGGGTGAGGATCGCTGCGATCGCGCTGATTACGACGACGCTGAGGAGGAATCCGTTGGCGAACCCCAGAAAGGGTAGCGTGAACATGTAGAAGCTGAAGTCGAGGCCNNACCCCCAGCATGAGTAGCCGTCGAATAGGTTCAAGCTGGGCCTGATACCTGTTGAGGTTGTCCTGCATAGCATTATCTGGAGCATAGACCGGCCGGCTGCGGTAGGCGATGCTCAGGTTCGTGTACACCGCACCGGCCATCAGCACGAAAGCGATCAGGAACAGCGCAATTCTGGCGATGTTCTCGGTGAGGAAGACTTCGATGAAGCCCAATTGGTCGTACCAAAGGACGTCCGCGTAGATCTGGGAGGCGTAGACGAACGCCATGACGATCAATGCGACCACGATCAGCGTGGGGACCAGCGGGCTGCGCCGCCTGCTGGTTGGGGAACTGGTGGAACTCGGCCTGTTGCCGAAAGGCCTGTCGGGTCCGGATGTCACATCTACCTCATCGTTGGCTGCTGTGGATACGATGATGACGACGACGCTCCAACAACTGGTCGCGTTCAACCGTGCCGGGGCGTAGCTCCATCGCTATCTCGTGTACCCCATTCTGCCTTGTTCACGCCCGGGCAGCCCAATTCGTTTCTCCAACCCGCGTGCTGCTAGCCGCAGGTGGGCAGCGACGACGCCTTTCCGCCGGAGCCCAGCGTCTCCACGGCAGCCACAGCGTCCTCGAGCGTCGCGACTTTCACGACCGTCAGGCCGTCGGGAATCTTGCCGCGTACCTCGCCACAGTTCTCGGCTGGGGCGAGGAAAAACTCCGCCCCCTGCGCCCGTGCGCCTGCCATTTTCTGTCCGATGCCGCCGATCGGCCCGATATCTCCGGATGAGTCAATGGTTCCTGTTCCGGCAAAGTGGCGGCCCCCGGTGAGGTCCCCTGGGACGAGCTTGTCCACAATACCCACCGCGAACATCGACCCGGCGGAAGGTCCTCCGACGTTGTCCAGAGCGATCTTCACCTCGAACGGAAAATCGAACGCGGAGCGGAGCAGGACGCCGAGCTGGAAATCTCCACTCTCCGTCCGGCGGGGAGTTACCGAAACGGTTTCCTCGGCACCCTGGCGCACGATGGTAAGGTCGACGTCCTTGCCCCGGGCATCGTTCAGCCCTGCACGCAGAACATCGATAGTTTCCACCCCGGTACCGTCGATGGCGGTGATGACATCACCGGACTTCAACAAGCCTTTCGAGGGTGAATCCTCCGCCAGTTCCGCCACGGTCAGCGACTCGCCGAAGGGGATCTCCAGATACCTCAGGGCCGCTGCAACAGCTGATTCCTGCGAAGAATCCATAGCTGCCGTGTTCTGTTCGCTGATCTGGTCCTGTGTGGTTCCGGGAGGGTAGACGAGCTCTTCGGGGAGTACATCCCGGCTCGGATCGATCCAAGCACGAAAAGCGTCGAAGATGCTGATGGGGCTGCGCGGTCCGCCACTCACGTAAACGGTCGTGAGGTCCAGTTCGCCAGCGGGCTCAAAGCTCTCACGGCCGGTAACCTCAATCAGGGGTTCGGAGTTAGCCTCGCCAATGGTGTTGAAAGTCGGCCCTGGAGCTTCAATGATGTACGGGGCGGGCACGGCCACGGCCGCTGCGCTGAGGGTGAGCGCGAGCACTCCCGAGACGGCCATTGCCGACGCACGCCGGCTGCGCGGAGGGCGCGGTCCAGCCGCCGTGCTGGAATCGAACTGCGGTGACTGGCTCAACGGCGCAACTTCCTCTTTCTAGGCGCTGGTGCAGGGATCCGGTGGTAGCGGGGTTTCCTGCCTGCGTTACAAGACTATGCCGTACCCAGCTGGGTGCTCCTCCCAGGGTGAGCGGGCGATGTCCCGTCGCTGCGTCGCATAGGCNNACTCCCAGGACCGGTGGTACCAGTGACGCCCAACCCCTCCAATGAGGACACCCCCAAAGATCCGCTGGCGGAAATGATCGCCCGGTTGATGGGCGGCGGTGCTGCTGGGTTTGATCCTGCGGAGCTGGCCAAAGCTGCGGGGCTACCATCGGATCCGCAGGCCATGGCAATGATAATGCAGCAAGTGCAATCGATGTTCGCCTCCGCGGGCGACGGGCCAGTGAACTGGACGCTGGCCCGGGACCATGCCCGCCGAGTTGCCGCTACCGACTCCGATCCAGCTCCGTCAGCCGCGGAGCGCCGGGATGTCGACGAGGCGCTTCGACTGGCGGAGCTGTGGCTTGACCCTGTCACGGATTTTGCGCGCACCAACCTCATGGGCCAGGCCTGGTCCCGCGCCGAGTGGGTTGAAGCGAGCATGGAAACGTGGCGCCTGCTGACCGAGCCGGTCGCAACGAGCATTGCGACGGCCCTGTCCGCGGCGATTGCGCAGCAGCTCCCCGAGGAAATGAAAACGATGATGGGCGGGGCATCGTCCATGCTGCAGAACATGGGTGGAGCGATGTTCGGCATGCAGTTGGGCCAGGCAGTCGGCGCACTCTCCAAGGAAGTTCTCGGCTCAACCGATATCGGGATTCCCCTCGCACAGGGAAAAATGGCGTTGCTGCCAGCGAATGTCGCCGCGTTCGGCGCGGGACTGGATATCGCTCCACAAGAGATCATGCTCATGCTCGCTGTGCGGGAAGCAGCACATGTGCGCCTGTTCACCCATGTGCCGTGGCTGGCAGGTCACCTGCTCGGCGCGATCGAACGTTACGCGCGTGGAATACACATCGATATGTCCAAAATTGAGGATGCGGCCCGGGAGGTGGACCCAACCAACCCCGAGTCCGTGCAAGCGGCGCTCTCGCAGGGAGTCTTCATGCCCGAGCGTACGCCGGACCAGGATTCGGCCCTTGCGCGGATGGAGACCACACTTGCCCTCGTGGAGGGCTGGGTGGATGAACTGACGGCCGCCGCGACGGCGAACCTGCCGTCGTCGGATGCGTTGCGCGAGACGGTGCGTCGCCGCCGTGCTTCCGGAGGTCCGGCCGAACATGCTTTCGCCTCGCTGGTGGGTCTGGAGCTCCGCCCGCGGCGCCTGCGTGAGGCGGCGGCGCTGTGGGCGCAGCTGGGTGCCGAACGTGGAATCGCTGGCCGGGATGCCATCTGGGCGCACCCCGACTTACTGCCGTCTGCGGAGGATCTCGACGACCCCGCCGGCTTCTCCGGGCGCCGCAGGTTGCTCGAGTCGACTGATTCTGATGTCGATGCCGCCCTCGAGAAACTCCTCTCCGGTGGTTTCGACGAGGATCCCGACGATCCACAGGAACGCCCTTAGCATCCAGCACCGCTGCCCAGGCAGCGGGGGTCAGCGGCCGGCAGCCCGGGCACTGGCGTTACCGACCGGAAAGGCCGCGGTCTGCGGCGAAGGATGCCCCGGCAAGATAGGCCTTCGCGGTTGCCGTGTGGGGGTAGGACTCCAACAGCCGCCAGAATGCGGGGCTGTGCGACGACTCGATCAGATGCGCCATTTCGTGCAGGATCACGTAGTCGACAACCCACTCGGGCATGCCCTGCAATTTATGCGAGAGCCTGATCGATCGCCGCGCGGGCGTCGCCGAACCCCACCGCGAGTTTTGGTTGGTCACCCACTCGATAGTGCACGGCAGGCCGTCACCATCAAGGTAGGTGCGAGCCAGCGCGAGCGCCCGCTCGTGGAGGCCGGCGCTGCCTCCACCGTGCTCTGCGGACGTTCCTATGCCGAATTTGGACTCCAGTTTCGCGACCATCCGCGCCACCCACTTCCGCTCCTGGGCGACGGTGAAATGCGCAGGAATGGAGACGACTATCGAACCATCGCGGATGTCAGCGCTGACCGTCCGCTTGCGGCGCGCCGACCGCAGCACAACCACTGGCGGGCCAGCCATCTCAGGGGTTCTCCGCAAGGATTTCCAGTACGGAAGCGCCATAACGCTCCAGCTTCGCCGAACCTATGCCGGCAAGCTCGCCGAGTTCTTCCAGATTCCCCGGACGCGCCTCCGCGATCGCAATCAAGGTCGCATCGGTGAACACGACGAAGGCTGGAACCTCCTTCTCGCGGGCCTCTTCCAGCCGCCAGCTCCGCAACGCCTCAAACGTTTGCTCGCCGTAGGTTGGCGGGCACTGGGAGCAGCGCCCAATTTTTCGTTCGGCCCCCGTCGACAGTGGCTTCCCGCAGGAACGGCACACCGACGGCGCCACAATCTTTTTAGCCTTTTTCGCGCGTGGCTGACGAAATACTGTCCCGTCAGCCGTCGCGGGCCGGAGCGGGTCAAGGAATCGGGAGGGCTTCCGCGTAGCACGTCCGCCAGGCGAGCGCGACGTGGACCAGGACAATGAGAGGTGGACCCGCGCGCGGGTAATGCCCACATAGAGCAGGCGCCGTTCTTCATCCACGCCTTCCTGCGTGTCTGCGAAGGAAATCGGCATGAGCCCTTCGCTCAAACCAACGAGGAAAACCGCATCCCATTCGAGTCCCTTGGCTGAGTGCAGCGATGCGAGGGTGACTCCCTGCACTGTTGGCGCATGCTGGGCGCCGGCGCGTTCCTCGAGTTCCGCAACAAAACCCTGGAGTGTCAGGCCGCCCTCCCGGCTCAGCGCCAGCTCGTCCGCCAGGCCCACCAGCGCCGCCAGAGACTCCCATTTTTCCCGGACTGCACCGGAACTCTGCGGCGCAGCCGCCGTATATCCCAGTGAGGCGAGGATGTCACGCACCTGCTGGGGGACGTCGTCGTCCCCGGCGGTCCGCGAGGCTGCGCGGAGCTGCAACAACGCATCCCGCACTTCCCTGCGAGCGAAGAACCGCTCGCCGCCGCGGAGCTGATAACCGATACCCGCGCTGGCCAGAGCCTGCTCGTACGCCTGGGATTGCCCGTTGGTCCGGTACAGGATAGCGATTTCGCTGGCCTGCACCCCCGCTTCCCGGAGTTCCAGAATGCTGCGCGCAACCTGGGCTGCTTCCGCTTCGTCATCGGAACACTCGGTGAACCGGGGCTCGGGTCCAACTGGTCGCTGCGCGATGAGCTCCAGCGGTGTGGACCAACTCGCTGCGGCCTCGGCGGCAGACGCCTGCCGGGTACGAGCGGCCAGCAACGAATTTGCCAACCGGACTACCTGAGGCGTCGAACGGTAGTCCCGCACCAGCTTGACCACCTGGGCTCCAGAATAGCGGGAGGGGAAGTCGAGCAGATGCCGGGACGTCGCACCGGTGAAGGAGTAGATGGTCTGGCTCGCATCGCCCACCACGCAGAGTTCCTTCCGGTCGCCGAGCCAGAGGTCGAGGAGCCGCTGCTGCAGCGGGGAGACGTCCTGATACTCGTCGACCACGAAGTTACGGTACTGGTTCCGCACTGCTGCCGCGATCTTCGCATCCTCCTGGAGTATTCCGACGGTGATCAGCAGAACGTCTTCGAAATCGATCACGTTTCGGTCCAGTTTCAGGTCCTCGTAGGCCTGGAACACCCGGGTTACGGTCGTCAGGTCCATTCCGGCTGGTTCGATCCTGCCAACCGCCGCAACCCCGTAGCTTTCAGGTGTCAGCATCGACACTTTCGCCCACTCGATTTCAGCCGCGACATCACGGATGGTCGCCCGATCCGTGGAGAGCCTCAGCCGCCGTGCGGCCTCGGCGATGAGCTGCGCCTTGTGATCGACCAGGGCGGGCAGCGCTCCGCCGACGCTCTGCGGCCAGAAATACTGAAGTTGCCTCAGGGCTGCGGCGTGAAACGTGCGCGCCTGAACACCGCCAGCGCCGAGATCACGCAACCTCGTCCGCATTTCAGCGGCAGCGCGGGCCGTGAAAGTAACTGCCAGGACTTGCTGCGGTTTATACACCCCCGAATGGACGCCATACGCGATCCGGTGGGTGATGGCACGGGTTTTTCCGGTGCCGGCGCCAGCCAGTACGCACAGCGGCCCGGTCAGGGTCGAAGCGACCGTGCGCTGTTCGTCGTCCAGGCCCGCCAGAATCCGCTCTTCGATTGATTGATCCGTCACTAGGGGCGCTCCTCCGCCGGTTCCTCGTCCAGCGGTCCGCCGAACCAGCGCTCGATCATCGCCCGCGCGATGGACGCCTTCCCAGCGACCGTGATAGCTCCGCTCCGAACCGCCTCGAACAATTCACGGCGCGTAAACCAGCGCAGATCGGTGATTTCCACGCCGTCCGGTGTGAGTGTTGTCTGCGTTGCGACGGCGGAAAATCCGAGCATGAGGGATGCGGGGAAGGGCCAGGGCTGGGAACCAAGATAATGCGGTGAGTGCACTTCCAGCCCCGATTCTTCAAAAATTTCCCTGACCACTGCCGCTTCAAGAGACTCACCGGGCTCCACAAAGCCTGCGAGGGTGGAAAACCTGTGCGCTGGCCAGCTCGCCGCTGATCCAAGCAGGAGCCGGTCGTCGGCGTCGAGCACCGCTACGATAACTGCGGGATCGGTTCGCGGATAGTGGAGCGAGTCGTCAGATGGACAGCGGCGCACCCACCCGCCCGCCTCCGGGCGCGTGCCTTCGCCGCAACGCGGGCAGTGGGTATGACTGGCGTGCCAGTTGGATATAGCCGCCGCCTGAGCGAACAATCCGGTGTCTGTAATGTTCAGGACCGTCGCCGCCTCACGCAGCGTCATCCAGTCCCCTTGCGGTGCGAGAGCTTCATCAGGCTCCGGGCAGGTGGCGAGCACCACGTGACTGGTCCCGGACCCGTGCGCACCCCCGCCGCGCGGCGCGGTCACCGGAATACTTCCGAGATAGATCGGCATCGCCGGACACTGAACCTCCGCCGCTGGTTGGAAGACCAGGCCACTGCCACGTACAGGCATTCGGCCAGCGGCGACGCTGAGGACGAGGGTATTCGGATCCGCCCACAGGCGTTCGAACAGCCCGTGCTCGAGTCGCAGGTCGCCGCCGCGGTCCACCGACGAACCAGCCAGTGGCAGGGAGCCCAAAGGTGGCAGCGACATCGAAGACAGCGGGCTCAGAGGATCCATCATTGTTCTAAGGTACTGACTGAGAGCCCCAGTTGGATATTTGGGCTGTCCATGGTGGACAACGACGCCGCGCCAGGATCCATCTGACGACTCGCCGTTGCCGGTCAAGGGTACTCCCCCCCTCTGCGCCTACCGTTAAGCCTGTGAAACGCAACCCCCTGGAACTAGCTGCCATCGCCAGCGCTGCGGTGCCTGGGCTGTCTCCCACGGGAGCTACCAGCGCGCCTGACGACAGCGCGGATTTCGATGCGGCGCTCCTCGTGGACAGCGCCGGCAAGCAGTGGAGGGTCCGTTCCCCCAAGCACCCTGAGGCGAGCATGCGACTGGAAACGGAGCTGCAGGCCCTGCGCGCCTTCAGCCCCGGCATCAGGGCCGAGCTTCCATTCCATGTCCCCCATATTGCCGGAAGCGTCCGTCGCGGAGATTTGAGCACGTTCGTTTATTCGCACCTTGAGGGTTCGACCTGGGACTTGGAGTCCCTGTGCGCGGGTGGGCGCCGGATGGCCAGCGAACTTGGACGGGCTTTGGCGGCGATTCACGAGTTGCCTCCAACTCTGGTTCACCGGGCAGACCTTCCAAGCTACGAGGCCAACGAATTCCGCCAGCGCAAACTCAACGAGCTCGATCAGGCTGCCACCTCCGGGCACATCCCCTCGACCCTGCTTCGGCGCTGGGAACACGCTCTGGAGGATGTCACGCTGTGGAAATTCAGCCCGACTGTAGTGCATGGAGACCTACATGAGGACAATCTGCTGATTTCCGGCGGACGGGTCAGCGCAGTCACTGGCTGGACTGACCTGCGCATCGGGGACCCCGCGGACGACTTCGCCTGGCTTGCCGCCGCCGAGGACCCGGATTTTGCGGACGCAGTCTATGCCGCTTACGCCGCCACGCGCACCACTCCAGTCGACCCGCATCTGGCCCGGCGCGCGAGCCTCGCGGCCGAGTTCGCACTGGCCCAATGGATGGTGCGGGGCCTGGCCGTCAACGACACCGGCATGATTGCCGAGGCCGAAGATATGATGGCCACGCTGGTGGAGGACATCCACGCATCGGAACAGGCCCATGCTGAGGAAGCCAAGCGAGAGTGGGCTGAACGCAACAATCGTGCCGACTCCGACACTGTTCGTGACAACCGCGCTGACACCGATAGCAACAACGACGACGACAGCGACGACGGCGCTAACGATGATAGTAGTGCGGACACCCTCTCAACCGTGACGCCGATCCGTCCCGGGACCGGAGAGCCCCCCTCCGGCGAGGGCACCGCGACCTCAGCGCTACCCGTTATTTCCACCGGGCGCTAGGCCGCACCGGAGCATACTTCCCCCGCCCCACATAGAGCTGGCCTCCAGAAGGTCAACCTCACAGCTCCCCAACGGCGCGTGCCCCCGCCACGATGCTTTCAAGCTCGGATTCATCGGCCAGAGCATTCGGACGCATGAGGGTGCCCGCCGACACATAGAAGAATGCAGCCCGCACCGAGCTGGGCGGAACGTCTTTCAGACGCGCCCACGCAAGCCGATACAGCGCCAGTTGCACCGCCCTAGTTGCGCTGCCTGCAGCATCGGGTGTCCGTCCGGTCTTCCAATCGATGAGATCCCAGCCGCCGTCGTCGTCTCTGAAAACCGCGTCGATCCGCCCGCGCACCACCACGCCGCCCACCCGCGTTTCAACCGGAATCTCGATTCCTTCCGGTACGCGCTCAGCCCACGGGGAGCGGCGGAAGGTATCCACCAAATGCTCCAGCCCCAGCTCATCCTCCACCAGCAGATTGGACGCCCCCGCATATTCGCCCAAGTCCAGCATCCCGCTGCTGCCGTAAAACTCCTCAATCCAGGCATGGAACGCTGTCCCTTTCCGGGCTGCCCTCCCCGGTTCACGCGGAACGGGGCGGCGCAGCTGGCGCAGCACGGCGGCAGGGTCCGCAGCGAATTCCACCAGAGTCGACGCCGAGATATGCGCCGGAAGACCCACCGGGATCCGCTCGCCGTCCCGTGCGGCGCGCTCGAGAATCAGCTCCACCTCCTGCACCCATCGGCCGGTTGCGGGCAGCACTGCGCGCCAGTTCGCTCCGGCGCCGGTCAGCTGGCGGGAAGCCTCATCCACGGCGGCGGCGGCCTCCTCCACGGCTCCCCTGCGCGCACCGAGCGGATCCAGTGGCCAGGAAGCGCGTTGGGGCTGCGCGTTGGCAGGATTGACGGTACCGATGTCATCCTCCGATACCCACTGCAGGACTCCGAAGCCGGCCTCTTGCGCATCGGCCAGCTCGTGGAGCGCGGATATATACGCGGATGGTCCGGCCGGGCGGGTTTTGCCGCTGCTCCAAGCAAAGGAGGTAGCGATAAGGACGTGTTTCGCGCGGGTAAAGGCGACGTACGCCAACCGGCGTTCCTCCCGCTCGGAATGCGCCTTCGCGTTTCCCGTGTAGGAGATTTCACTCTCCAGCCACGCTTTCTGGTCCTCCTGCTCCCAGTCCCAGTGGGGCAGCTCGGGGGCGTCCCCCCGCAAAGTCCAAGGAATAGCGGCGTCCCCGACGCTCCAGCGGGAGTCTTTGCCGCTGGGAAAGGCACCCTCGTTCAGGCCAGGAACCACCACGACGTCCCACTCGAGTCCTTTCGCCGCATGGACGGTCAACAGCTGGACCGCTTCCCTGCTCGCTTCGAGCTGAGGGGCGGAAAGCCCGTCCTCCTGGGCGTTGGCCGCTTCGAGCCAGGCAAGGAATGCCTGCAGGTCCACCCGGTCCGCTGCGGCGCTGAAGCCGATGACCGTCTCAGCGAAGGCGTCGAGGTTCCGGCGGGCCTCATGGAGGCCGACCCCTGGTTTCGCCGCGACCTCGATATCGAGGAGCATGCGGTGTTCCACTTCTGAGATAAGGGTCCCGAGGTCGTCTCCGACGGATTCCCGCAGACTGCGCAGTTCGTCCCGGAGCCGGGCGAGCCGCTCCCTCGCCGTCGCGGTAAGCCGCCGACCCGTAGCGGATTCCCACCCTGTCGGGGGAAGCCTGTCCACGGCTTCGACGAGGCTTCCAGCCTCAGCGAGATCGGGGTACACCGGCGGCGGCGCTGTCTCGGGATCGGGTGCGTCCGGAGACTGCGGCGCCGCGCCGACGCTCAGCCGCGTTCTAGCGAGCTGACGCGCCCAGTCGCCCAGTGCCATTAGGTCGGCCGGGCCGATTTGCCATCGGGCGCCAGCAAGCAAGCGAAGCATGGAATCTGAGCGGTCCGGATCTCCGAGCACCCGCAGGGTTGCCACCAGATCGACGATTTCGGGGGTGCGCAGGAGCCCGCCGAGTCCAACCACCTGCACTGGAATGCCGTGTCGTTCAAGCTCCCGGCGAATGGGTTCAAACTGTTTGCGGCCACGGCAGAGCACCGCGATGCTCGGCTGGAGACGCGTTCCGGCGTCGTCGGTTTCAAAGCTGCGCCGCGAATGTTTCATGATCTGGGCGGCGATAGCCTCCGCCTCGCTGGCGGGTCCCCCGGTCGCAGGTTCCTCCAGCTGGGCGCTCGCGGTGGGCGCAACTGCATCGACGGAGTAACGGCCTAGCCATACCTCTCCCACGGGAGCTTGTGGCCGGGCTTCCAGCTCGGGGGCCGCTAACGCTGTGACCTCCCGCAACCACGGGGCTGGCCTGTTCAGGGGAGCCGCGACGGCGTTGGCGGCTGTAAGAATGGACGTCGCGTTACGCCAGGCGACGGAGAGGTTCGCTACCAGTGACGGACTCCTGGGACCGTCCGGACAACCGACGGGGAAGGAGGTCCGGAAGGTGCTCAGTTGGCCAGCGGACGCTCCGCGGAATCCGTAGATGGATTGGTGCGGATCGCCGACTGCTGTCACGGCCCTCCCGTCAGCGAAAAGCCTCGCGAACAGCACCATCTGGGCGTGCGAAGTGTCCTGGAATTCGTCGAGCAGGACCACCGAGTATTTTTGCCGCTCAAGCTCGCACGCTTCGGGAACTGTCTGGGCGATCCGTGCCGCGAGCGCGACCAAGTCACCGAAATCGAGCTGGCGTCGGGCCAGTTTGGCGGCAGCGTACGCCTCTACCAGTTCGGACACGCTGATTCGGGTGCGCAACCTGTCCAAAAGCTTTTCGACCGCCTGTGTGGACGCCTTCGTCGATCCCTCCAGGTACGGCAGCTCCTCGACCGCACCCAGGTGGGTGCGGATCTCCGCGCGCACGGTCGCCGGGCTCACGAGGTGCTCCGCGCATTCACCCGCCATCGCAAGAACCGATTTCACCAAGGTCGATTTGGCTGCCCGGAGATGTTCCCAGTCCCCCTGGTACGCTTCGACGACTTCGGAGGCCAGTTGCCAGGATTGGGCGGATCCCAGCAGGGTCGAATCCCGTTCCACTCCGAGGCGCAACCCGTAATCTTGCACGATCCCGTTGGCGAATGAATGGTAGGTCGACACGGTGGGCTCAATCCGGTCGGGGCCGCCGACGTCGTTCTGTGAGCTGTCGCTGTCAAGGTGCTGATACAGCGCGGCGAGGCGCTGGCGGATCCGGGTAGCCAGTTCGCCAGCTGCCTTCCGGGTGAACGTGACACCGAGAATCTGTTCCGGGCGGACCAGCGAGTTGGCGACAAGCCACACGACCCTGTCCGCCATTGTCTTTGTTTTCCCCGACCCAGCCCCGGCCAGCACCAGCAGCGGCTCCAGCGGAGCTTCAATGACCCTGGCTTGGTCCGTGGTGGGGTAGAGCACCGGTGAATGGGGGTCGGTATGCAACAACTCGGCCAGCTCCCGGGCGGAAAACCGGTAGCCTCCGCCGGCTCCGCCCCCGCCACTGCCCTGCGCGGGCGAGAGTAAGCGAGCGTCGTCGGTGGAGGTCGTATCCTTGCTGAAAGTCATTGCGTCACCTGGCGTCCTTCGGTGCAGAGGGGGCAGATCTCCGGGAGCCGGCACCCCGAACCGCCGAACCCCGCACGGAGCGGGTCATGAATGGTCTCGAATACAGCCGATGCCATGAGGTTCGCGGCCTGCGAGATCATCTCCTCAGCCCATCCCTCCCCCGGATCGACCGGCGGCTGCTCCTGAACACTGTGGGCCTTGTTGGTGGTGCCCAACTGCACGAGCGCCGCGCCGCCAGCGTCCGCTGCGCCGAAGGCATTGCGCAGCACGGCCACCTGGTAGGCCGCTAGCTGGGCGTGCCGGTCGATCGCCTTCGCCGCAGGCGCGGTTTTTCCGGTCTTAAGGTCAACCACCACAAGCCGTCCGCTAGCATCAGTCTCGAGCCGGTCAATCTGGCCGCGCAACCGGGCAACCCGCGGCTCCCCGCGGACAGTAACGGGCAGGTCCACCTCGAAATCGACCTCCGTGCCGTGCAGGGAACGCCCGTCCTGCCGTGCTGCGATGACATACGCGGCAAGTTTACGCACCATCGTTTCGGCACGGCGCAGCTCAAGCGCGCCCTCCCAGCCGTCCTTGATCCCTAGCGAAGGCCACCTCCGTGCGAGTTCGCGGGCGTACTCGGTCCCGGTCGCATCCGGATACTCATGCGCCAGCTGGTGGACCAGGGTTCCCAGCGAGCGGGCGAAGTCGGTGGTGGGCTCACCGCCGGCTGCCGAGACAAACCAGTTCAGCGGTGATTCGATAACCGACTCCACCTTTGACGGCGAGACCGGAATCACTGCGCTGTCGGGGATCACCGGATCGGTGCTGGTCAAGGGCAGGACCCCCCACCATTCGGCCGGGCCAGCGCCGGCGAGATGCGGCTCCAATGCGTCCATCCGGGCCAAGTGCAACCTCGCCTCCCGGGCCAGGTCCGGATACCGTTCAGCGTCCTGAGCGTACCGCCGGAGTTCAGCCACGAGCGCCCTGGGCGTGAGCGGCCGGTCAACTTCCGTTCTAAGACGTCCCGCACTCTCTGGCGGAAGCGGATCCACTAGATCTAGGAACTGCGAAGGTTGGGCATCCGGGGAGGATACCCCAATGCAGATCAGTTCTTCCTCCGCACGGGAAATCGCAGCGGAAAAGGTCCGCAGTTCGTCGAACCGAATTTCTTGGACCAGGCTGAGCGGATCCCGGGAGGAGCGGAAC
>DGBL01000167.1:0-264 GCA_002384315.1 Micrococcaceae bacterium UBA4005
TCGAGAATTGCCATGGTGCTGATTTTCGGGGCACCCGTCATCGACCCGGCCGGGAAAGCTGCCGCGATCGCTCCAGCCCGGGAGGCCCCCGGCCGCAGACGGGCATCGATGGTGCTGACCATCTGGTGCACCGTTGCGTAGGTCTCGATATCGCACAGCCGCGAGACTGTCACCGATCCGGGCACTGCATGGTGGGAGAGGTCGTTGCGCAGCAGGTCAACGATCATGATGTTCTCCGCGCGGTCCTTGGGAGACTCGCGCAGG
>DGBL01000167.1:299-526 GCA_002384315.1 Micrococcaceae bacterium UBA4005
CCGGGAAAACGCATGAAATGCGCGAAAGGCGCCGGGCTGGAGGTGCGCAGCGCACAGTAGATCGCGAAGGCGTCCACCCCGGCGTCGACGACTGCATCCAGTTGCGTGGTCAGGCAGACTTCATAGGAGTTTCCATCGACGATTTCCTGTTGTGCCTGGCGGATCTTGGTGAGGTAGGACTCTCGCGTATCGCGCACGGTGAATACCGGCGGGCGACCCGGCGGGCG
>DGBL01000167.1:628-5591 GCA_002384315.1 Micrococcaceae bacterium UBA4005
CCCGGGGGTATCCTCGGTGCCGCCAGTCTCGCGTTTGAGCGCGTAGCCTAGGAATCCGAGCCACCCCAGCGTGAAACCGCACGGATAGCTGGCCGGGGTGCGCACGGCACGTCGGCCCCATACGCTGTCCAGCCAGCGGAAGAATGGGCCAGCGATCCGGATGCTCACCGCGCCGGACTCGACGGTGGTGAGGCCCTGCCGATGGTACGCGCGTTGCCCGAACCGGCCGGAATCGTCGGCCATGATCGTGAACCGGTTGCGCGCATCGGGCGCGCCCGGCGCGGAGACCACAGCGGGAACCACAGCGTCGGAAACCGGGGCATCGGAGCTGTCCAGCCAGACGGCTGCTGGAGCGTCGCCATAGAGACGCTCGAAGAGGGTCGCCGGGTCGGGGCAGCCGGGCAACCGTTTGACGGCGACCGTGAGCCCGCGGCGTCGTGCGCGTTCCATGGAGAGGACGGACTCGCATTGCGGCAGGTCGCTCAGCGCACGCCAGACTTGCTGCGGGGTATCCTCGCCCTGGTGTCCGAGCACCCGCATGTCCGCATGCTCGGCTGGGTGGTCTTCCTCCAGCCACGCTGATTCCTGTCCCGCCCACCGGTCCCAGTGCGGCGCGTAGGTTTCTCCGTCACGGCGCAGCGCGCTGGAATGCCGTAGCGTTTCCGCCGCATCTACCCAGATCACGACGTCGAGCAGGCTGCGTGCAGCAGAGCAGGCGGCTCCGACGCCTTCGACGATCACCAGATCGGCGGCAACGGTGGTCCGTAATCCGCCGGGGCATCCGGACTCCCAGTCCCAGCACGCCCACGAGGCCTCGCTGCCCTGGCTGAGCGGGGTGAGGACATCCGCGACATAGCGCTCCATGCCCTCGCGGAGCCCGTCCCATCCGGGGTAGATGTCCTCCAGATGGAACACGCTCACGCTATGGTGTTCGCGCAGGAGGGCGGCCAGTTCCACGGCCAGTGTGGTCTTGCCGGCCCCCGAGCGTCCGTCGATGCCGATCAGCAGTGGTGTCACGGCTCAGGCCAGGGCGAGCAGCAGGCCGACGATGATGAACAGGAGCCCGAAGACCCGGTTCACCAGCAGCTGACCGCGCAGATTCTGTGTGAACCGGCGCAACGACCGGGCGGTGGCGGCGTAGAAGAGCCACATGACCGTCACATCGATCGTGATGACCGTCGCTGCCAGCACTCCGTACTGGCCCAGCAGCGGTTCCGACGGGCGAATGAACTGGGGGATGAAGGCAAGGAAGAACACGATCGCCTTCGGGTTCAGCAGGTTGACCCATAACCCGCGGCGGAACATGGATAACCGGCTTTCAGGGCGCGCCGGGACCAGGCTGTCCGCCGGCGCCTGGGGTGTGTCAAGGAACTTTCGGATGCCCAGATACACCAGGTAGGCGGCACCGCTGTAGCGGATGAGGTTGAACGCGGTGGGGGAGCTGGCCACCAGCAGGCCGACGCCGGCGGCGACGACGGCGATGTGGATCAGCAAGGCTGCCTGCTGGCCGAAAATTCCCCAGATGGCACGGCGGAATCCGACGGCGAGCGCATTGCTCATGGTGTTCACGGCACCGGCGCCAGGAGTGAGGCTGATCAGCGTGCCGGCGCCGAGCAGCGCCAGCCAAACAGAGGGATTCACCAGCCCATCCTACGCACCGCCGCCCGCGGCGCGGGAGTTACTTGCCCGTGTTGATCGCGGCCCGGACAAAGTCGATAACGCCACCCACTGCGCCGTCGACCAGTTCCCAGGTGCGCTCAAAGTCGCTCTCGTCGCCGAACCATGGATCATAGATCCCCAGCTCCGACGTTGGTGTGCCTTCCGTCTGTGGATCGAATTCGCGCAGCATACGCACTTTGGCTCGTGATTCCGGGTCCGGGGCGTCGTCGCGCAGCTCCGTGTAGTGGTCCGCGTCTAGGGCTAGGATCAGATCCCGGTCGGCATACCAGTCTGGTTCGAACTGCCGCGCCCGGTGGCGGGTGCTGCTGATGCCCAGGCTGTCGAGTTTCGCCGCGGCACGGCGGTCGATGGGCTGGCCGAGCTCCCACCCCGTTGTTCCCGCGGAATCGACCGCCACCTGGTCTCCGATGCCGGCTTCGGTGAACGCCCGCTCCAACATCAGTTCGGCCATCGGAGAGCGGCAAATATTTCCGGTGCAGACAGTGAGGATCCGGTACATGGTTTCAGCCTAATACGGGGTGCCGCGATGTCCCTCGAGGAGGGCCATCGCGGCATTGTGTCCCGCCAATCCGCTGACGCCGCCGCCACGGCGGGCACCCGAGCCGCAGAGCAGGATCCGAGGATAGCCGGTCGCTACGCCCCAGCGTTCCGCGGGGGTGTCCAGCGCAGCAGAATCCTCCGCGAATGGCCAGCTGAGCGGACCATGGAAGATGTGCCCGCCGGGCATGCCTAGTTCCGCTGCGAGATCGGCCGTGGTCCGCGTCTCGATGCATGGATTGCCGGAACTGTCGGCCATTAGGCAGTCCTGGAGGGGTTCCGCCAGGACGCTGTTGATGGATTCGAGCACGGCGTCCTGCAGTCGTTGCCGGTCGGCATCCTTGTCTCCGGAGAGCAAGCGGTGTGGAGACTGTAGAGAAAACGCTGTCAGCGTGTGGGCGCCGGAATCCCGCAGCGTCGCCGGGAGAATACTGTCATCGGTGAGGGAGTGGCAGTACACCTCCACGGGCAGGGGAGAACCCAGGCGTCCAGCCGAAGCACTCACATGGGCGTCGTGCAACTGGGAGTACCGTTCGTTGACATGCAGCGTACCGCCGAACGCCTGTTGCGCGGTGACGCCGCCGTCACGCATCCGTGGCAGCCGGTGGAGGATCATGTTGACCTTGGCCTGGGAGCCTTCGGGTTCGGGGGGCCCGCCCGCCGGGTGGCTCGTCGGGGCCGGACGGGGATGCGCAGTGTGAGCCGGTGGGTCCATCAGCCGGGCAAGTACCGTCGGGGCGATGTTGGCCAGCACGTATTCGCCCGTGATGAGCCCGGGCGTGCCGTCCGGCCCGGTGTAGCGTACGACGCCGTCGGCTGCGACTGCAGTAACTTCCGTCTGCGTGCGCAGTGCTGAACGTGCCGATCAGCGCGTCGGTCAGCATTAACCCGCGGACAACATCGTGGGCCGCGGTGCGTTCGATCACCTCGCCGAGCGGCCGTTCGATGAAGTCCGACCACAGTTCGGCGTCAGCCACCACCGCCTGCGCCTCGGAGCGCCGCAGCAAAGGCTCGGTGAACGTGGGCCAGAGCCGCTCTGCCAGCCGGGCCGTGCGTTCACCGAAGGCGCGGTGCCCTGCGGCATCAGCGCCGGCGCCGATGATCGTGAAACTGTTCCGAGTGGCTTCGGCATCCTGCCCATCGACCAGCAGCCCATGCGCGCAGTGCGGGGTGAAGGAGGAGTAACGTCGCGACCGCAGGGAGAGTTCAAGCCCAAGATCGTCGATGATCCGCTGGGGCAGCAGGCTCACCAGATAGGAATAGCGTGAGAGCTTCACGCCGGTGCCGGGGAAAGCTTCCGTGGACACAGCAGCGCCGCCCAGCACCGGGCGGCGTTCCAGCACCACGACGCTCCGTCCCGCTCCGGCTAGGTAGGATGCCGCCACCAGGGCGTTGTGTCCGCCGCCGACGATCACGACGTTGGCGTGGTCCGGGGCTCCGTGGCGGCCGGGCATTGTGCTATGCCACCGACGTGCGGGCAGTGGCGGTTGCTTCGATAACTTTTTCCAGCATGCGGCACAGCATGGCAGCCTCATCCTCCGAGAACGATTCAAGGGCCGTAGTGATGTTTCCGGCCAGTGGGGCGAAGAGCTTGCTGCCGGTTCGGCGGGACTTTTCTGTGAGCTCCAGATGGACCTGCCTGCGGTCGGAGTTGCTGCGCGCCCGGGTCAGGTGCCCGGCAGCACTGAGCCGGTCGATCAGAGCCGTCGTTGCCGGCGAGCTCAGGCTGAGCTTCTGGCGCAGCGCCCCGGGCGTGACGGTGCGGCCAGCCGTGGCTGCGGCCGCCATAACACCCAACGCACCGAGGTCGGTCCGGTGCAGGCCCTCATGCGCACTTGCCGCCGCAATAAACCGTTCGGTTTCCAATGCAAACTCCTGGAGCAACGTCACGAGCGCGGCCCGGTTCTCGGGCATGGAGCACCTCGTTTCTTCTCAGCCTTACGGTATCCTCCATTTTATCTTTATGATCGAGATACTCGATAAATTTATTAATTTCGAAGGGACTCCCTATGCGTATCCCCACGTGGCTGCGGGTCCTCCTGTGCTGCGCCGTCGTGCTTATCTGGCTGGTGGGCGCGGGCGTGGGAGGGCCAACATTCGGCAAACTTGAGGAAGTCTCCAGTAACGACCAATCCTCTTTCCTGCCAGCGAGTGCCGAGTCCACCGTGGCCGCGGCCCTGCTGGAGGATTTCCGTCAGTCGGCAGCTGTCCCGGCCGTGATCGTTCTCGAATCGGCCAGCCCTATTGAGGGCCAGGATATGGCTCGCTACGGCGAACTTTCCAGGTTGCTTGGTGCGGTTCACGGCCTGGAACCCGCTGGCGTCAATTCCCCGGGCGTTGTCGGGCCCATCCGCTCCGATGACGGTCTGGCCATTCAGTACCTCGCCTTCGTGGGTGAGGACGCGGAACTGCCCGACGTCGTGGCGGATCTGCGCGGAGTCCTCAACGCAAACCTGCCTGCAGGGGCCACTGGTTATGTCACCGGCCCGGCAGGATTTACCGCCGACCTGGTGGACGCCTTCGGGGGAATTGACGGCATCCTGCTGGCGGTTGCCGTCGGGGCAGTATTCGTGATTCTGCTGGCCGTCTACCGTTCCATAGTCCTGCCGCTGCTGGTGCTGCTCACCTCGCTGTGTGCTCTGGCCACCTCGATCCTGCTGATCTATGCGCTCGCCGGTGCCGGGTGGATCCAACTCACAGGGCAGAGCCAAGGGATTCTCTCGATCCTGGTGATCGGGGCGGCTAC
>DGBL01000108.1:0-1937 GCA_002384315.1 Micrococcaceae bacterium UBA4005
ATCTCGCGCACGGTGGCGTCGATATCGGCTTCGCTCAGGCGCCCCTTGCCGCGCAGGTTCTTGAAGGTGGCAGTCAACCGGTCAGAGAGTGAATTGAACACGTGCCGTGAACTACTTTCATCGGAGGGTGTGGGACTGGGCACCCCAGCCTATCAACTCCAGCACCCTAGAGGCACACCGGCTCCCGTGCTGTCGACGGGCGGGCAGCGTCCGTGGATAGCACGGGGCGCGGGCGGGCTGAACCACCCTCTGGGTGGCGCATCTACAGTGCGGCGTCTCCACGCTCTCCGGTACGAACCCGGATGGCATCCTCGACCGCCATGACCCAGACCTTGCCGTCCCCGGCCCGACCAGTATTCGCGGTTGAGACCAGCACATCGACGATATCGGCGACCCAGTCGTCCGCCACAAGGACCTCGACGCGCGCTTTCTGCAGCAGGTCAACCGTGTACTCGGCACCCCGGTATACCTCCGTGTGCCCGCGCTGGCGTCCGTAGCCGCTGGCCTGGCTGACTGTCAGCCCCTGCACGCCATAGTTCTCCAGCGCGCCGCGCACATTATCGAGCTTGTCCGGTCGGACGATCGCTGTCACTAGTTTCACTTGGTAGCCTCCGCTATGTTCCTGTTGTCGTGCTGCTGGTTGATGAAAGGGTGGAACGATCCGCCGACCCCAAGGCCGCCAAATTCATAGGCAGTCTCTGCGTGCTCGGACAGATCGACACCGGACACCTCGTCGTCGGAACTGACGCGAAACCCGATCGTGCGATGGATGGCAAGGCCGATGACGGCGGTCATGAGCGCCGAAAGCGTGATGGCCACCCCCACCGAGACGACCTGCGACACCAGTTGGGCCCCGCCACCACCGTAGAGCAATCCCCCACCCGCGCCGTCGACCGGCAGGGCGATGAATCCAAGAGCCAGCGTACCTGTGACCCCAGCCACCAGGTGGACAGCAACCACGTCGAGGGAATCATCAAAGCCAAGCCGGTATTTCACGCCAACAGCAAGGGCGCAGACAGCGCCAGCGAGCAGGCCGAGCGTGATCGCGCCCATAGGGCTCACATTCGCACACGCGGGCGTGATCGCCACCAGTCCTGCAACGATCCCGGAGGCGGCTCCCAACGACGTCGGCCGTCCATCCCGGAACCGTTCGGTGACCAGCCAGCCGACCATCGCTGCTGCCGGCGCCGCCATCGTGTTGACCCAGATCAGCCCGGCCTCTTCGGCGCTGCCTGCGGCGCCACCATTGAAACCGAACCAGCCGAACCACAGCAGCGCAGCACCGAGCATGACCAGCGGAACGTTGTGCGGTCGCTGTGCCGGGTCCTTCCCGAATCCCTGCCGCTTGCCGAGGATCAGGGCGAGCACCAGCGCGGCGACCCCGGCGCTGATGTGCACTACCGTCCCGCCGGCGAAGTCGATCGCCTCGCCAAACGTTCCGCCGATGGCGCCATCGGCGCTGAGCAGTCCCCCGCCCCAGACCATGAAGGCCAGCGGGCAATACACCGCTGTCACCCAGAGTGGGACGAACAGCGACCAGGCGCCGAATTTGGCACGGTCGGCAATTGCACCGCTGATAAGGGCGACAGTAATGATCGCGAAGGTGGCGCCATACCCCGCGCCGATGAGGTCTTCGGTGCCGATCAGGCCCTCAAGGCCGAAGGAAGCGGTGGGGTCGCCGAACAATTGCGCTATCCCGGTGCCGCCCGTCATCGAATAACCCCACAGGACCCAGACGATCCCAACCAGTCCCACCGCGATGAAGCTCATCATCATCATGTTCAACGCGGCCTTGGCGCGGGTCATCCCGCCATAGAAAAAAGCGAGACCTGGTGTCATCAGTAGAACCAGGGCCGCCGAAACCATTACCCAGACGTGACCTGCAGTCAGATCCATCTTCACGTCCTCTCAGAAGTCGCGGGCCGTTCCCGCACTTC
>DGBL01000108.1:1982-2716 GCA_002384315.1 Micrococcaceae bacterium UBA4005
GCGACGACGATTCCGCCCTTTGCCGTCCCGTCGAGCTTGGTGAGCACGATTCCGGTGATGTTCACGACCTCCGCGAATACTTTGGCCTGGTTGAGTCCGTTCTGGCCAGTGGTGGCGTCGAGGACCAGCAGGACCTCGTCCACGCTCCCCTGCTTCTCGATCACCCGCTTGACCTTTCCGAGTTCATCCATGAGCCCGACCTTGTTCTGCAGCCGGCCAGCGGTGTCGATCATGACCACATCCACTTCCTGCTCAATGCCCGCCTTGACGGCCTCGAACGCAACCGACGCCGGGTCTGCGCCGTCAACGTCCGAACGCACCGTCGGCACGCCGACCCGGTGCCCCCAGGTTTCCAACTGTTCAGCAGCGGCCGCCCGGAAGGTATCCGCGGCTCCCAGCAGCACATCCTTGTTCTCCGCGACCAGGACCCTGGCCAGTTTGCCGACCGTGGTTGTTTTTCCTACCCCGTTGACCCCGACCACCATGATGATCGCGGGCCTGTCCGCGTGCCGGTCGGTGGCAAGGCTGCGGTCCATAGCGGGGTCGACCAGCTTGAGGAGTTCCTCACGGAGCATGCTGCGCACCTGCTCGGGACTGCGACTCCCCGCCACTGTGACCCGTTCCCGTAACGCTTCGACGAGTTCGGCCGTGGGCGCTGTTCCCAGATCGGCCAGCAGGAGGGTCTCCTCCACTTCGTCCCAGACGTCCTCGTCAATCCGGTCGCGGGAAAGCAG
>DGBL01000108.1:2801-3039 GCA_002384315.1 Micrococcaceae bacterium UBA4005
CTCAGGTCATCCGGAACCTCAACGTCGGAGAGCGGGGCATCGGCACCGACCGGTGGCTCCCTCAACGTCGCCGACCCTGATCCTGATCCGGATCCTGATCCTGGGGCACCAGCCGGATCATCGGCATCACGGGTCGACTGGTACAGCCCGGATGACGTGCGGCGCGCCTTCACAAGCACGGCAGCCACTGAACCGATAACGACGACGGATAAGGCGACAAAGATCAGGATCTGCAGGG
>DGBL01000221.1 GCA_002384315.1 Micrococcaceae bacterium UBA4005
TCAAGGCGCTGAGCAACCAGAAGTACGCCGAATTCAGTGCCCTCCATGGCCCGCAGCGGGTGGGTTTGCTCACCGGAGACACCTCGATCAATTCGGACGCCGACGTCGTCGTGATGACCACCGAGGTCCTGCGCAACATGCTCTACGCGAATTCGGAGACGCTGGACGACCTCGGTTACGTCGTCATGGACGAGGTCCACTATCTGGCCGACAGGTTCCGAGGGGCTGTCTGGGAGGAAGTGATCATCCACCTGCCAACCGAAGTCAAGCTCGTCTCGCTAAGCGCCACGGTATCGAACGCGGAGGAATTCGGGGCTTGGCTGGACACCGTGCGCGGAGACACCGACGTCGTAGTTTCCGAGCACCGTCCGGTACCGCTGTGGCAGCACGTCATGGTCGGCCAGCAACTGCTGGACCTCTTCGCGGGCGAGGTGGCCTTCGACGAAGCGGCGCCGGACGGAACGGGAACGGGCGCCAGCGAGGACTACGCCGTCAATCCCGAATTGCTGGAACTGTCCAGCCACGAAATCAGGCTCAATCAGCGGGCCGACTGGGGCACGCGCCGCGGCAGACGCGGAAAAGCCCAGCCGCGGAATAGACCACACCAGCAATCCACGCTCGTGCGCCGCGCGACCCGGCCACAGGTGATCTCCACTCTTGACCGGAACGGGCTGCTTCCGGCCATTACCTTCATTTTTTCCCGGAATGGGTGTGAAGCTGCCGTTGGACAGTGCTTGCACGCGGGCCTGTGGCTGACCACGGAAGCGGACCGGGAGATCATCTCCGCCGCCGTGGACGCCGCTGCCGCGGAGATCCCGTCGGAGGACCTCGAGATCCTTGGTTTCTGGGCCTGGCGGGAGGGACTTATCCGCGGATTTTCCGCGCACCACGCCGGAATGCTTCCCACATTCAAAGAGGTAGTGGAAAAGCTCTTCTCGGCCGGCCTGGTCAAGGCCGTGTTCGCCACCGAAACGCTGGCTCTCGGCGTCAACATGCCAGCACGCTCCGTCGTGTTGGAAAAGCTCGACAAGTACAACGGCGAAGGCCACGTAAACATCACGGCGGGGGAGTACACCCAACTTACCGGCCGCGCCGGGCGACGGGGCATCGACGTCGAAGGACACGCCGTCGTCCTGTGGCAGCCTGGTACCGATCCCGGCGCCGTCGCCGGTTTGGCATCCCGGCGCACCTACCCACTTAACTCAAGCTTCCGGCCCACCTACAATATGAGCATCAATCTCCTTGCGCAGTTCGGTCGGCAACGTTCGCGCGAGGTTCTCGAAACGTCCTTCGCCCAGTTCCAGACGGACCGGTCGGTCGTTGGGCTGGCGAAAGAATTGCGCTCGCGGGAGAAGTCCCTTGCCGGATACCAAGAGTCGATGACCTGCCATCTGGGGGATTTCGGTGAATACGCTGGCCTGCGCAGGGAGCTTTCCGAGCGGGAGGGCAGGGCATCGCAACGGCAGTCCCACTCCTTGCGCTCGGCAGTGGGCCAGTCGCTAGAAGTCCTGCGGCCCGGGGATGTTGTCAACGTTCCCGGCGGACGAACCCAGGGTTACGCAGTGGTGCTGGATGCAGACTCCTCGCGCGAGCCGCGTCCAACAGTGCTCACGCTGGAAACCCAGATCCGCCGGGTCAGCGTGCAGGATCTCGATGCACCCGTCGAGATCCTTTCCCGCATCAGGATTCCCAAACATTTCGATGCCCGCAGTCCGAAGGAACGGCGCGATCTCACCTCCTCACTGCGCAACGCCTTGCGGGAGAAGCGACCTCCGCGGACCGGCATCGGGAGTGAATCTGGATTCCCGCACGGTACCGCATCCGCGGAAGAACGCGCCATCACCGACCTACGGCGGCAGCTGCGGGCCCACCCCTGCCATGGCTGCAGCGACCGGGAAAACCATGCACGGTGGTCCGAACGCTGGTGGAAGCTGCGCAAGGAGACCGACCGTCTCAGCGGGCAGATCCGCGGGCGGACCAATACCATCGCGAAGACCTTCGACCGGGTAACAGAAGTCCTCAGCCATTATGGGTACGTGGACGGCGACACCGTGACCGCGGCGGGCCAGAAACTACGACGAATCTATGGTGAAAAAGACCTGCTGATCTCCCTGTGCATCGAACGGGAAGCGTTCGCTGGCCTTCGAGGCGCGGAATTGGCAGCATTCGCTTCTGCCCTGGTCTACCAGGCCAAACGGGAAGAACAGGGAGTACGCCCGGCCCTGCCGAGTGTGGCCCTGGAAAATGCGGCCGAGATCCTGGTCCAGGAATGGTCCCGCTTGAACGACGTGGAGGAACAACACCGCCTCCCGCTTACGGGCGAGCCGGAACTGGCGTTGATCTGGCCCATGCACAAGTGGGCGCAAGGCCGCTCCCTGCAGGCCGCGCTGCACGGCACGGACCTCGCCGCCGGAGACTTCGTCCGATGGGCCAAGCAGGTCATCGACCTGCTGGACCAGTTGGCCACTGTCCGCGACCTTCCCGGAGGCCTGCATCGTGAGTGCGTGGCTGCGATTGGCCTCGTCCGTCGAGGCGTCGTCTCCTACTCCAACGTCACCGAATAGATTTCCCCCGCCCACCAGAAAGACGGTCTCAGCCGCCCATGGATAAACTACTGCCCGTCCTGTACCGGAACGGCTCCGTCTATAGCGCGGCAGATCCGTTTGCTACGGCGATGCTCGTGGACGGGGATACCGTGGCGTGGGTTGGAACCGAGCATGCAGCGGAAAACCTCGCGGGCCCCGGCGTGCGCAGTGTCGATCTCGCCGGAGCCCTAGTTGCCCCCGGCTTCGTGGACTCCCATATCCATACGACTGAGACGGGGCTAGCCCTTTCCGCTGTCGACCTTTCCACCTGCGCGAGCCTGCAGCAACTGCTGGAACGTGTTGAGGCAGCAGCTGCAGCGCACGACGGCGTCCTCCACGGCCATGGTTGGGACGAGTCCCGGTGGCCGGAGAAACGTCCGCCGACCGCTGCGGAACTCGACCGAGCCTCCGGTGGTCGCAGCCTGTACCTCGCCCGGGCCGACGTGCATTCCGCTGCAGTCTCCGGCACCCTGGCCGTCGCGCTCGGGCTGGCGGAACTGGAGGGGTGGAACGACGGGTTCGTCGTACGGAAGGCCAATACCCACGCCCGCACGGCATCACGGCAGTTCAACGAATCGCACCGCTCAGGGTACCAACGCGCAGCCCTGGCGCATGCCGCGTCTCGTGGATTCGTGGCTGTCGCGGAAATGGCGGCCCCGCACATCGCCCCGGCCGAGGACCTCGAAGGGCTCCTGCAACTCGACGGCCCGCACCGAGCTTCACCGCTGCCGGAAGTGATTCCATACTGGGCGCAGAACGTGACCACGCGGCAGGAAGTCCGGCAGACCATGTCCCGCTTTGGCGGTCGGCTCGCTGGACTGGCGGGGGACCTCAACGTCGACGGATCCCTCGGATCCCGCACAGCACTGTTGCGCGAACCCTACGCTGATGCGCCGTCGTCGGCGGGGCAGGCCTTTCTGACGCCGGATGCGATCGCCGCCCACCTCTCGGCGTCGTCCGCTGAGGGTGTGCAGGCTGGTTTCCACGTCATTGGAGACGCAGGATTGGATCTCGTGGTCGACGCCCTCGAACGGGCCGCGCGGGAGGTCGGCCTCGAGGCGGTGCGGCGTAGCAGGCACCGTCTGGAGCATGTCGAATTCGCAGATGAGGCGACGATTGGCTCGTTGAGCCATTTCGGTGTCACCGTCAGCGCCCAACCGGCGTTCGACGCACTCTGGGGCGCGCCGGGGGCTATGTATTCCCAGCGGGTAGGCGCCCATCGCGCTGCGTCGATGAACCGGTTCGGGTCGCTACTCGCGGCCGGGGTCCCCGTGGCGATGGGCTCTGACTCCCCGGTGACCCCGATGGACCCGTGGGCCTCGGTGCGGTCCTGCCTGAGCCACTCGAACCCGGCGGAGCGGATCTCTGCGCGCGCGGCCTTCATTGCCCATACCCGGGCTGGTTGGCGGGCTGCCGGGGCCCAGAATCCGCTGCTGGGTCAATTGGTGCCGGGCGCGCCAGCCAGCTACGCGGTATGGGAGGTGGAAGCCCTGATGGTTCAGTCTGCCGATGACCGCGTCCAGAGTTGGAGTACTGATCCGCGCGCGGGCACCCCGCTATTGCCTGCCCTGGATGCCGGTGCGGCTCCACGCTGCCTGGAGACCGTCCACTACGGCGTCAGCCTGTATGCGGCCGAGGATTTCCCGCCAAATTAGCGCGCCGAAAACGTGCCCCTGACCTGCATAAATACGCGTTACCGCAGGTCAGGGGCACGTTGACAGCAAAGGTCGAGCACGTAAGCTGGGTGTCTACGGGTTAGAGGATCTCCAATCGGAGCGACCTGGCCGGCTGCCGAGTCAGCGAGTACCACGATGGGCAAACCCCATGTGGCACCGCACAGGACCGGTGCCGGTACTGAAAAGAGTGGGCCCGCGCGTCAGTAGAAAACGGCGTCCGATCGTGGGCATCGGTCCGAAGGCGCGCGGCCTACTCGATTTCGGGTCCATAATTCCTAAGCGGGTCCACGACACGATTACCTGGTGACCTATACTTGCGATTTGGCTTCGGAACAGCGGAGCGATTCCCGGCGCCGCGGCGCATGACGCTTGAAAGGCGCCCGATTGCGAGTTCTCACCATCATTCCGACATTCAACGAGATCGAATCCCTGCCTCTTACCCTCGCCCGCCTACGTGCGGCGGTACCCGCCGCGGATGTACTCATCGTCGATGACAACAGTCCCGACGGCACCGGAAAGCTCGCGGATCAGGCCGCAACGGAGGACGGGCAGGTGTTCGTTCTCCACCGCACGGGCAAGGCAGGGTTGGGGGCCGCATACATCGCCGGATTTCGGTGGGCGCTGGAACGCGACTATGACGTACTTGTCGAGATGGACGCTGATGGGTCGCATCGTCCGGAGGAGCTGGGCTCTCTCCTGAACGCGGTCGAATCCGCTGATCTGGTTATTGGATCGCGTTGGGTTGCTGGCGGTGGCGTCGTGAACTGGCCGACCTCGCGCAAACTTCTATCCCGGGCGGGCAGCTTCTATTCGCGGACAATGCTCGGGCTCCCCGTGCGCGATGTCACCGCCGGGTACCGGGCGTTCCGCAGGCAGACGCTTGAACGGCTTGATCTCGGGGCGGTGGAGTCCGTCGGGTACGGCTTCCAGGTGGATATGACTTTTCGTGTCGCGAAGTTGGGCTTGCGCATCGTCGAGGTTCCCATAACGTTTGTGGAACGCGAGCTGGGTGCCTCGAAAATGAGCGGGAACATTGTGGCTGAGGCCATCCTGAACGTTACCCGGTGGGGGATCGCCGCCCGATGGAGCGCCGTTCGTGAGCGGTTCGGGCAACGTCGCTAGCAGCGAGGTTCCAGCCGGTCCGCCGAATGGACAGGCCGAGCGGATCAGGCTGAGCGGCGCTCTCCGCGGCGCTCCCGCAGGTTAGTCAACCTGTCCTGGAGGATCTGTTCCAGATCTTCGACGCTGCGCCGTTCCAACAGCATGTCCCAGTGCGTCCGGACGGGCTTGTCATTGGATGTGTCCGGCAGCTCGCCGTCCACCAGAAGGGCTTCCTTGCCCGTCTTCGATACCCACACCGGCGGGATATCGGCTTCAGCGGAAAAGGTGACGAACACCCGCTCACCGTCTGCGCAACGGTACTCAATACGCTGGCGCGGAGCTGGTTCGACCCCTGTTTCGGTCTCCATGCTCTGTGCTCCGAGACGCATTCCACGCAGGCTGCGATCGCTCATAGTTTCTCCTACTTACTGAGTGAGGGGTTGCTTTTCACTTGGTATAACACCGTTGGCGGCGTGAATGTTCCTGCCAAAGGCTATTGACCGGCAAACACCCCATAATACCCGGTATCGATGGAAATGGGGTAATGGGTTAGGTCAGCCACGCTGGAACGCCTGGAGACAGAATCGAGCCTGCACGTCGAGGCTCCCTCGGAGCTGCGCGATGGTGCTGCGCAACTGGTCCCTGTCAATATGGTGTGCGGATGGACCCATCAGCACGGCATTCCACGCGTCCGATCCGCTCAGCCGCAGCGGGTATTCGATCGTTATGCGCGCCAGTTCGGTGAAGCCCGCCGAGAATGCGCGTTCGACGTCGTCGGCCTTGTCCGGCGGTACCGTCAGAACGCTCGCCAGGCCCGCCAGCCCGCCGAGGTGCCCGGGCAGCGGTGTCACGGTAAGCACCAGCCCGCCGGCCCGAACGACGCGGGAAAACTCGGAGGGATTGCGCGGAGAAAAAATATTCAACAAAAGGTCTACCGAAGCGCGGGGGAGAGGCAGCGGCCGCCACACGTCCCACACGACGCTCAACGCCGAAGGAACCGCCGAAGCAGCCCGGACGAGCGCATGTCTGGAAATATCCATCGCCACCGACCGGGCGTGAGGGTATTCGTTGGCAAAGGCCTGCAGGTAATAGCCGGTGCCAGCGCCCGCATCAAGGATGACTTCCGGACGGGCGTGGTGCATCCGCAGTGTTTCGAGAAGTTGGCGGCGCAGTGAGTCGTAGTGGCCGGCGCCCAGAAAGTCGACACGGGCGCGGACCATTTCAGCCGTGTCAGGGACAAATCGGGTTCCCTTACCGGTGAGGAGATTGACGTAGCCTTGACGGGCGAGATCAAAGGTGTGTCCGGAGGCGCACCGGTAGGCGCGGTCGTCATGCCGGAGCTCGCAGGCGCACAGTGGGCAGAGCAGGAGCCCTACAAGATTAGGTGGCATGGTGCAATCCTAAGTGGGCGCGGGACCGGAAAGCTCCGTGCGGCACGGCAGATCCACCACGTTAGAAGTCCAGGGCTTTCCGTGCCTCGGCGATGCCCGGCTGCGCCCAGCGTGCGGCGTATTCGCGGTTGTGGGCCAGTGAGCGTGGCTGTGCGCGGTCCAGGTAAAGAGTCCCGTTGAGGTGGTCGGTCTCATGCTGGGCAATCCGTGCGGACCAGCCGGAGAGGTGTCGGTCAACTGCCAGACCGGCAGGGCTTGTATAGGCGAAGGAAATCGTGTGGGCCCGCTCTACTGCTGCCTGATACCCGGGAACCGACAGGCAACCTTCGTAAAAGTTCGCTGTCGCTGATCCAACGGCCGTGTAGCTCGGATTCAGCACCGCGAAAAACGCCAGGGGAGTACGCTCCCGCTCGGCGGCGACCGCGGCGGGAAGTTCGACGCCGTCCTCTAGGACGGCAATCCGCAGCGGGATTCCAAGTTGCGGGGCGGCCAGCCCGACCCCGGGAGCCGCCCGCATGACGTTCCGCATGGTGTCCACTAGCTTCTGGAGGCATGCGGCATTCAGCTGACCACTGTATTCCAGTGCTGGCTGCCTGAGCGCAGGATGCCCCGCCACGACAATCGGTGGGAGATCCTGTTCGATGACCTCGTGGACAAGATCCTCGAGGTGGGTTGGTGAGATGGGCACCACGTCATTCTAGGCTGCCGCGGCGCAGCATCTGAGGCTACGGGGCTTTGAGCACCCTGTCCACGGCTCGTGGGCTGTTCAGCGGCTCGACGACGCCCATCTGGTAGGGACAATCCTGCTCAAGGACATACCCGCATCTGGCGATGTGCCGCTCCGGGCTTCCGGAGATACTGAAATCGGGTGGCATTTCCACCCTGATTCCTGGGATGCGAGCTGTTCGTTGCGGCAGCCTCGTTACAGTAACGTCCCGGGGCATTCCATTCGCGTGCAACAGACCCGGGAGTTCCCGCACCCACTTCTGCTCGCAGTATTCAATCGCCGATAATCTACATTATGTAAACTAGACTTGATTTGACCGCTCGAATTTCCTCCTAGGACTTATTAACGTCCCTGGCTGGTTGAGGTACCTGGATGGTTGCGGGCCTGAATGCAAAACCTTCGGCAGTCCCCCCTGTGCGTATCGCATTAGGTCGATTCCGAAGGTGAACTCGGGTGGCTGGAGCCGCTGGCACCCCAACGGATCCAGCCACCTTCACTCTCTATTAGCCCACGTTCGCAGGTTGCACGCTGGCTCGGACAGTAGCCGGTTTTGTGCGGTCCACGAGCAGGGTCAGGAGGGTGTACGCGCCCAGCGAGACCAGGATCGACGGGATACTTGCCGTGAGGTAGCGGAACATCGCCGTGGACTCAAACGTCACCGGATCCAGGAGCAGGAAGTAGGTAACGACTCCCAGGACCATGCTGACGAATCCGATAATGTTGAAACCTCCCTGATACCAGTACGGAGTCCCAGGACCGTCCTGGTATAGGCCACGAAGGTCCAGCTTCTGCTTGCGCAGCAAGAAGTAGTCCGCAATCTGGATTCCACACAAAGGACCGAAAACCACTCCGGACAATGCGAGGAACGTACCGAAGTTATTGAAGAACGGCTCAGAGAGGAAGAGGATGACGACGGCGGACGTTCCCGTCGCTAGGACCGTGGCCCCTTCCCACGAAAGACGGCTGTCCAGAGCTGGCTGCTGCTTCAGGGCAAGAGCCGCGGTATAGGTTCCAACCATGGTCGTGCCGATATTTGCCACGACGACAAAGGCGAATGCAAGCGTCGCGAGTCCGATACCGCCAATGGATATCAGTCCCGAGGTAGGATCTCCCCCGGAATCCGGGAAAACCAAGCCTGAGTAAAGACCAATGAGGCAGATCACCGCGACCGCGAGGCCGAGCCCAAACGTCACCGGCATCACAGATTTCCGGGTGCTGGTGGAGAACCGCGCCATCCCGCCGACATAGGGCCACCAGGACAGAGCCGTCGCCAGCATCAGCTCGATGGCAATCGTGTAATCGAGTAGTTTGTCCCCGCTAGCGCCGGTAGGCGTGGCATCGGCGATAGCTGCCCAGCCGAGCTTGTAGATAATGACGCCGATAATCAGAATTCCCAGGGTGAGCACCGAGATAGCGACGATGCCACCTATGCTCCTCAAGATACCGGGACCTCGTCTGATCAGCGCCCAGACGATCGCGAGGATAACCAGGCTTGAGACGACCGCTGCGCTGCTGCGTCCACCCTCTGTGATGAGGCCCATGCTAATGATCAGCTCTGCGGCGGCCTTGCCGCTGAAAATCATCAGCGTCGTTCCCCATCCGACGGTGAAGATGAAAATCAATGCGACAGTGAAAAGTGACCCCCTGGTGCCGAAGACCGTGCGCGTGGACCTGACTGCCTCAAGTCCGTAGCGCGTCGCTGCCGGGACAGTCGCGAGGAAGACGAAGAACATGCCCACGAACATGGCGGCCAGCATCACAATGGTTCCCTGCCCTGCTGGCAGATAGAAACTGACGTAACCGCCGATGATGAAACACCAGGTCGCGACGGCGGCCTGGGAACAATTGAAGAACAGGGTTCGGGGAGACCAGTTTCGTTCGGAGATGCTCAGCGGGAACGAGCCTTCCGTCCCGCCTCCTCCCCCGGTGTTGGACCGCATCATACGAACCACCCCACGGCCAAAGCGATCAGCGGAATCGCCAAGGTCACAGTGGACAGGCTGGCCATGTCCCGAAGTGACATGGCGGGGAATTTCTCCTCGGTTGAGACCAGCTCTGCGAGTCTCGTCTCAAGTTCTGCGCTGTACTGATGTTTTTCTGCAGGCATTTCTACACCCCTTTCAAATGGATGCTAGCGAACGGCCGTTGGGGCCGCTCGGGTAATTTGCTGGCTAACTGATAAGCCACTTTTTAACGGTTTCGGCAGCCTGTATCCCGGACTCGATGGCTCCGTCGATCCAGCCGGCCCACCCACTGGCAATGTCAGAGTTCGCGAACGCGATGCGCCCGTGGGACTCCTGAAGGCCATGGGAATGCGCCATGACTTGTCCGGGCCGGTAGGCCATCCATGTACCTTCGGAGAACTCATCCCGATTCCAGTCGTGCGAGTCCACGGCGATTACCTCGACGTTCGGTAGGAATTCATGCACAGCACGCGTGATGTCATCCTTATCGTGTGGATTGAGATCTGCTGCTGCGCTGGCGAATCCGACGAGGTATGAGCCCTCGTCAGTCGTGTACTCGGTAGCCATCCATTTGATGCGCGTATGCCATCCAACCCCGAAGAAGTTCCGCTCAAGCCCACGAACCAACGCCCAGATTTTCACTGATTCGCCAGCCTGCTTCTCCTGCGCCATCGCGGCGTGTGATCCGTCGAGCGGGGGTTGGACGTCGATGTTGTCCCAGGTATTGATCGGTGTGGCCATGACGACAGCGCGCGATTCGAATACGTCCCCGTAACGCGTAGTCACCTGAGTCCGCTCCCCCACCGCATGGATTGACTGCACTGGGTTGTCGAGTCGGACATCGGTCTGGGAGTCGGCAATGATGTGATCTACAAGATTCTTCGTGCCGCCTAGGACCTTATCGGTGAGCAGGGTGTACCAGCCGCTCGCACTCCCGAAGCCCGCCACCCACGAGAGCACGTGAAGTGCGGAGAGGTTTTGCGGATAGGCGCCAAAGTAGAACGTGGGCCATGCCAGGAGAAACTCGCTGGTTATCCTTGGAGCCTTCAGGTCTTCAACATAGGTCGAGAAAGGAATATCCAGATCGTCCAGACCGTCCTGGCCCAGTGGCTCTTCGTAAAATCGGATCCTCGCAGCGTCAGCGTTGATTCGGGAGATGGCGACCTCGAAATCCGGCCATTGCGTTGCGGGAATCGGAAACGGCTCACGCTTGATTTCATCATCTATAGCCCACCCGAAGTCCTCGGCCGCCGGGCTCTGATGAGTGCCGATTCCATATCTGCTGAGTTCGGCAGCAACAAATTTCTGCTTAGTCGGTGCGATCCACGTTCCGCCCATCTCCAACTGCTGACTGTAACCTTCGAATCGGCGGGACCACGTGCGCCCTCCCAGGCGGTCCCGGCCCTCCAGAAGAATTACCGAATGCCCGGCATTGCTCAGATCACGGGCTGCGATGACGCCAGCGAATCCTCCACCTATCACTATCACGTCGGCTGAGTTCATCCTTCGACCACGCTTTCCCTAGAACGAGGGCACATTCGGGCCCCTTGTGTGATTTGCGCCACCCCACTGCGGGTTCGCTCTAACATTGCGCCATCTCAACGATGCGAGCCACTAGACGATGCGGAAAATAAACGTCTCGTGTTATGCGCAAGTACAGTGGCGCTGCAGGGCGCATCACTCACAGCGCCCTCCGCGTAACGCTCGCGGGCACTCGACTCCCGCTGGCCTGATTGTGTCGGTGTATGAAACCGGTCGAAAGCTTTGCGCGAACGGCGGGTTGTCCGCCCGTGATCAGAGTTACACACTGATCACAGGCGGTAGCAATCGATGGCGAGGAGCCCAGTCACGTGGACATGCAGGTTGAATTTGAGCGACTTAGCGGACAGTATTTCGCCAACGGAGCATATACGCACAGTCCGGGAACGCCACGCACGCCAGTGATCGATCCGGCAACTGCGCGGAGGATTGGCGAACTTGCGCAGGTGAGCCGCACAGAAGTCGAGCTGGTCATCGACCACGCCAATCGGGCGCAGAAATTATGGTGGGCGGAAAATGCGCTCCACCGCTCGGAACAACTCCACCAGGTCGCCGCCAGTATCCGCGAAGTTGGGTCGAATGTCGCGGAGATGCTGACCAGGGAGACGGGGAAGCCTTTCAAGGAAAGCGCTGATGAACTCAAGTGGTCGGTTTCAGTCGTCGATTATTATGCCGAGTTGGGCCGGCATTCCCTCGGATCTGTGCTGGGGCCCTCAGTGGCCGGGCAATTGCACTACACGATCAAAGAGCCCATGGGGGTCGTGGTTATTATCCTTCCCGCAAACTTTCCGATCCTGCTCCTGATGTGGGAAGCCGCTGCGGCATTGGCAGCAGGTAATGCTGTAATCGTCAAACCTTCGGAATTCGCGTCCCTCACCACGCTGAAGTTCATGGAGGTTTTCGACAACCTCCCGGCTGGGCTCGTCCAGTGTGTCACTGGAGGAGGTGAGGTAGGCCAGCAACTGGTGGCTCACCCAAACACCCACATGATCGGCTTTACCGGGAGTGTTCCCACGGGCCAGGCCATAGCCCGCAGTTGCGCCGGTCAGTTCAAGCCCTATCTGATCGAGGCCTCCGGCAACGATGCCTTCATTGTCATGCCGTCCGCGCCTCTCCCCGTTGCTGCGCGTGCAGCAACCTTTGCGGCGTTCCTCAACTGCGGGCAGGTCTGCACGTCAGCCGAGCGAATTTTCGTGCACAAGGATGTGTATGAGGAGTTCGTGACGCTCGTCGCCGCCGAGACGCGAAAACTGCGGGTCGGAAATGGCCTGGATAAAGTGGATATAGGCCCCATGGAGCATGCCGGGGAGCGCGACCGGTTTGAACGCGTTCTGGCACGCGCTGTGGAACAGGGCGCGAAAGTTGTCTGCGGCGGCGGGCGGCCCGAGGATCTTCCGCAGGATCTATCGAACGGTTATTTCATGGAGCCCACCGTACTTCGTGATGTGACTGCGGAGATGGATGTCCTCCACAGTGAGGTTTTCGGCCCGCTCGCGCCTATTTGCAGGGTGGAAAGCTTCGATGAGGCACTGGAATTGACTAACGCATCCCAGTTCGGCCTTGGTGTCACCGTCTACTCCACCGACTCCATTGAGATCTACCGCGCCACAAACGAGATCGTTACCGGTATGGTGTGGATCAACGCTCCAATTCTGGACAATGATGCTGGACCTTTCGGCGGACGAAAAATGTCTGGTATCGGGCGCCAGTTGGGAGCTGAAGGCTTGGACACGTTCAGGCATACGAAGCTTGTCATGGTGGACCCAGCCGCAACTTCCCACGATTTTTGGTGGTTCCCATATTCCGATGAGGAAGCATGGGCGTCGCGCACCTAGCGGATGTCAGGTGGATCGGCACAACGGAAATACCTGGAGTCGATTCTGTTGTTCAGGCTTCATTTGTTCACGTCGCTACGAGCAGTGGGTCGCCGTCATACCGCCCTCACTGAAAGAGTAGCGAATGAGCCTGACTATCGAGCAACTCACTGAGGTTCCGTTCCTCCGCACGCGGTTCCTCGCTGGGGTTACCGGAGGAAACCGGCCTGTGGTCTGGGCCCATACCTGCGAGCTCCCGGCGCCCTGGAACTGGCTGGGAACCGGTGAGTTGCTCATGACAGACGGCTATAACTTTCCGTCGGATGCCGCCAACCAAATCGACTTCGTGCGAAAACTGGCCGAGGCTGGTATCTCCGGCGTCACCCTCGGTGAAGGATTTCATGCACCACCGTTGACGCCGGAGGCTGCCGCCTATGCTGACGAAATCGCTTTCCCCGTGTTGGAAACCGCCCATGCGGTGCGATTCGTCACCGTTGCCCGAACCGTTGCGGACAGGAACAGCCATAAGGCCAGCGCAAGCCTTGTCCGGATTGTGCGCCTCTACGATGTCCTTCGCAGGCTTGGCATAGGCGTCGGGCAAAAGAGCGACCTGCTTGAAAAATTAGGCACCGAGGCCGGAGCCGAACTCCATGCTATCGATGTTGTTTCAGGGGCAGCAGTTCTTCCGGCGCTGCAGCCACTGGAAGAAAGCAAACTGCGGGCCGTCGTCGACGTCGTGAACCAGAAAGGGCTGCCGCTGCCAGCCTTCACCAGGGTACGGCAGGGCGAGAGCGGGACGCTGATGGTACTGCCCTTGGGCGGTGCCGGACATACGGTTCTGGTGGCACAAGCGCTGGTGAAGGAAGGAAGTCTGGATCTCGTGGTTCTTCAGCATGCGGCGGTGATTGTGGGGTTCGAGGTGGAGCGGCATCTGCTGAGCGCGCTCCGCAAACGGGAAGCGGGATCCCGGCTTCTGCAACAACTGGTGGATGGAACCATCGATTTGGAAAGCGCTCAGCGCAGGCTCGACGGTATGCGCCTGGCATCAAAACCTTGGCGGGCGATCTGCGCAGTCAGCGGAGGAGCGGTCGCTGCGGATGAAATCTCCCGCCGGCTCACAGCCGACCACACCCCGCATATTCTGCTCGACAGCGCAGGCGAGGCGCAGCTGTTGACCAACGGAACCTGGTTCCTTACCGACAATGCTCGAATCTTCGAAGGGCTCAACCTCACCGTCGGTGTCAGCCTGCCAATCCACAGCCACCAACGGGTGCCTGACGGGATGAGGGAGGCGCGGTGGGCAGCCGAGTCCGCCAGATCCACCAGCAGCGCCATAAGCTTCTACGGCGAAGACGCCCCGAGGTTCTTCCCACGAACTGTCGCGGAGGGCGAAGCAGCGGTGTCCAGCATTCTTGGCTCGGTCATAGCCCATGACGAGCTAAACAACTCCGATCTGCTGCAGTCGCTGGAAGTATTCTTCGAGGTCAACCGGTCCTGGAAGGAAGCCGCCGAACGGTTGGGCATTCACAAACAGACGCTCGTCTACAGGATGCGCAAGATCGAGACGCTCAGCGGAAAAATGATGCGAAACCTGCAGGACCAAACGGATTTGTATCTTGCGGTAAAGACTGTTCAGCGGCTACGACTGGGGTGTTAACCCGCCCGGTCACTGTGCTCAGACCCCGCTGCTAGCTGCGACCCAGCGCTGAAGCGCAGCCTGCGCTGCGCCACTGTCCACCGACGCTTCAGCCCGAGCTATCCCGTCCCGTAA
>DGBL01000123.1 GCA_002384315.1 Micrococcaceae bacterium UBA4005
ACCTGCCCGACCTGGCTATCCGGCACATGCAGCACCACCTCGTCGTGCAGGAAGAACACCAGCTCGGCACCGGGCGCGGCCCCGGCACGCAGCTGACGGCGGACTCCGGCCAGCCAGCACAGCGCCCACTCGGCAGCGGTGGACTGCACCACGAAGTTCCGGGTGAACCGTCCGCGCGCCCGGGACGCAGCCTCCGCGCGCTGCTGTTCCGCCGCCGTCGTACTCTGCTGTTCCTGCCGCCAGCGCGACGACGGTGGCGGGCAACCGCGCCCAAGATGGCTGCCGACGACGCCGCCCGCCTCCCCGGTCCGTGCGGCGGCCTCGACGACAGCAACAGCATGCGGGTAGGTGCGTGCAAGGGTAGGCATGAGCCGTCCCGATTCCCCACTGGTGGCCCCGTACATGGCGCCGAGCATCGCCAGTTTCGCTTTCGCACGGTCTCCGCCGAAGCCCTGGGCGGCGATCCCGGCGTAGAGGTCCTGCCCGCGGGCAGCGGCAGCCAAGGCGGTGTCGCGTCCGAGTGCGGCGAGGATCCGCGGTTCCAGCTGGGCCGCGTCGGCGACTACGAGCTTGTGGCCGGGATCCGCGCGCACGGCGTCCCGGATCTGCACGGGAATCTGCAGGGCGCCGCCGCCGCGGGAAGCCCAACGCCCGGAACCTGATCCGCCCACGATGTACTCCGTCCGGAAACGCCCGTCCCGAACCCAAGTGTCCAGCCAGGTCCACCCGTTTGCGGCGAGTAGCCGAGAGAGCTTCTTGTACGCCAACAGCGGTGCAATGGCAGGGTGCTGGTGGCGTTGAAGCTCTTCCGACCGGGTGGTCTCCGCCGGGATCCCGGCGCGGTGCAGGGCGCGGAGGACGTCCTGCGGGGAATCTGGGTTCAGCGCCGGGTTTCCGAGCGTGGCGCGCAGTTCACCCGCTAGGCGCTCGAGGGCGGCGGGACGGGAGCCCTCGGCCGGGCGCGGACCGAGGTGTTCCTCCAGCAGCGCTTCGTGGACGTCCCGGCGCCAGGGCAGGCCGGTGGCCTCCATCTCCGCAGCCAGGAGCGCACCGGAGGATTCCGCCGCCAGCAGCAGCGCCAGCCGCGCCGGGTTGCGGGAGGATTCAACGGCGCTCAAGTGCTGCTGGAACTCGCCGACGACGGCGGCTAGCGCGGGGCCCACGGGCGCGGGAGCCGCCTCGAACAGGCTCACTTGGTGGGGGATGGCAGGCAGGGCGGGCAACTGGCGGGCTGGGCTGGTCGGGGCGTTCCCGGTATCTGGGTTGTGCCAGGCGGCAATGTACGGCGATCCCGGAGCCAGATCGGGTGACTGGGCGAGAATTGCCCGGCACAGGGTGATGTCGTGGCACCGCTCAAGAGTGGTATCCGACTCCAGGAGCTGCGGATACCACTCCCGCGTCCTGTTCCAGACCCATCGGGGGCTGTGCGTTTCCAGTTGAGCAAGGGTTGGCAGGAAGGATTCGTCCGTCGCCTCGATGGCCGGGGCGTTCACCGCACCGTGGGAATCAAGTGGTTGGAACAGCGCGACAATGCCTTCGCCCCCGGTGCGTGGCGGGTGCGCGAGGACAACGTACATATCCCCATTCTCCCTTGCCGGTTGTCAACATACACGTCCGCACCGCAGCGCCCGCGCAGCCGCGGCGCCAGGATGAGGCTATGCGTGCGACCCGAGCCTGGATCCCGGACCCTCTCGCCATTGCCCAGCCCGCCGCGGTTCCTGATTCCGCACCAGGTTCCGCTGCCGGTGCACGGGATGACCAGGTGGTGCTGATAGGCGGAACCCGCAGCGTCCGGGATGCCGCTGCTGGAGCGGTGGCGGCTGCCGGAATGGAGTTCGTCCACGTGGAGACTTGGGCGCAGGCTTCCAGCTGCCACCCCTCAGCGTTTTTGGTCGGAGCCGACTCGCCCCCGCACCGGCACCCCGCGCAGGCGGAGGTCATTTTCGTCGGAATGGAAGCGGATGCGAATGCGGTGTGGGCGGCTGCAGCCCGCGCTGGCGCGCACCGGGTCGCAATTTTCCCCTACGCGGCCGGTTGGCTCGTGGAGTTCCTGATGGAACGCCGCGACCGGCAGGCAAGTGGCTTTGTCCTGGGAGTGATCGGTGGTTCCGGAGCATCGGGGGCCACGACACTGTCCTGTTGGCTCGCCGACCGGGCCGCCGAACGCGCCTCCGTGATACTGATTGACGCCGATCGCGGCGCCGGCGGCATCGACATGGCGCTCGATCTCGCCGACATTCCGGGAGTCCGGTGGGATGACCTACGGGCAGTGCAGGGAGTGTTGAACTCCGCGCAGTTTGCCCAGGCGCTGCCGGGCACTGACCGTTTCGCCGTGTTGTCCCACCGCGCGCAGGAGTATGACCGCGAATATTTCCCGACCGTCTCCGGTTCCGTTATGGATGCCGCCCGGAACGGTTTCGATCTGAGCGTGATCGATGTGGGCCGGGAGCGTGAGGACAGCCCCTTCCTGGCGGTCTGTGATGCATTGGTGTTGCTTGTCCGGGCGCGGCCGCGTGCGCTCGACGCGGCGCGGGGTGTGCTGGCCCGGTTGGAGGGAATGCCGACCCGCATTGTCATGCGTGGTGGCCCTGGAAGCATCCTGGATGAAGTGCAGGTGGCGTCGATGCTCAATGTTGGCGGCGGAGTCCTGTACCTGCCGGAGGTTAAAAACGTGGTGCTGGCTGAGGAACAGGGACGACTGGTCGACGTCGGACGGCACAAGGCGCCCAGCAGGCTCTGCGCGGCAGTGCTAGAGGAAATTCCCTTGGTGCGGACGGAGCGCCCCGGCGGGGAACCCTTAAGGCCGCGAACCCGGCGAGCAAAGGGGTGACGATGCACCTAGGCGAGCGACGTCGTCCGCGCGGGAATGCGTCGCCCGCAGCCGATTCCACGATGGTGGATGCGGTGCGCAATTCCGTGCTGGCTGGCGCGGAACCTGCCACTGCGGCGGGCGTCGCGTCCGCGATCCGCTCCACCGGACGCCTGCTCGGTTCTGTAGGGGCCTTGCGCGCGGCGGAACAGATCCACGCGGAGCTGCAGGGTCTGGGCCCGCTGCAATACCTGGTGCAGGACGAGACGGTCACAGACATTCTGGTCAACGGGACCACCCAGGTCTGGGTCGATGGCGCGCAGGGACTGCAACAGGTCCAGGAACGTTTCACACACGACTCCGAGGTACGGGCGCTGGCAGTTCGCCTGGTCGCGGCTGGTGGGCGTCGACTGGACGACGGCAATCCCTGCGTGGATGTGCGCTTTGGCCCCTTTCGGGTTCACGCGGTTCTGCCGCCGCTTTCGACCACCGGTACGCTGCTCTCGATCAGGATCAGGCGCAGCGCGGGCTTCACCCTGGCGGAGCTTGAAGCGTCAGGGTCCCTCGCCCCGGAGTTCGCTGCAATCCTGCGAAGCGTGGTGCGCAGCCGACTTAATTTTCTGGTCAGCGGAGGGACGGGAACAGGCAAGACGACCTTACTTTCGACACTGCTCGGGCTCAGCGCCGGCACCGAACGGCTCGTCCTTGTCGAGGATTCCGCTGAACTCGAACCGGATCATCCGCACGCAGTGGGCTTGCAGAGCAGGCATGGAAATCTCGAAGGCTCTGGAATTGTCGGTCTGGACGAACTGGTGCGCCAGGCTCTGCGCATGCGGCCGGACCGGCTCGTGGTGGGTGAGTGCCGGGGAAGTGAGGTGAGAGAACTTCTGACTGCGATGAATACCGGACACGACGGCGCTGGCGGAACCATCCACGCGAATTCCGCCGCGAGTGTGCCCGCCCGGCTCACGGCGCTCGGGGCACTCGCCGGGATGGGCAACAGCGCGCTCGCACTGCAGGCCGCAAGCGCGCTCGACGTCGTCATCCACCTCACCCGCAGCGCCGCGGGTCGGCGGGTGACGGAGGTGGGTGTATTCGACCTGGATCGCACAGACCGGCTGCTCGTGCGGCCAGCGCTGACCCGCACACCGAGCGGGTGCATCCGTGGGGAAGGGTGGGCTGCACTACAGGAGCGGTTGGCGGCGCGGCAGGCGATGCTGTGAGTGGGCTCTGGATCGGCCTGCTCCTGGCGGGAGCGCTGGTCGCGCTCGCCTTCCCTTTTCCGGGGCCTGCACCAGGGCCACGAGTGGTGCAATGGCCTGCCCGCCCGCACTGGAAACGCCAGGACGGAGCGGGCGCCAAGACCCGGGTGGACCTCCTTGATATGCCGTTGTTCGTGCACGAGCTGACAGGTCTGCTGCGGGCAGGACGGCACCGTTCGGAGTTGTGGGAGGACATGGAGCGGGTCTACGAGCGGATAGCCTGCCAGGAGAATGCTCGTTTCGCGGCGCAGGCGTTGATCGTCCTGCGCAGTGCCCGGCGGAGTGCGGCGCTCGGATTGAGCGTTCCGGCGGTCCTTCGTACCACGGCCGCCGGCTTGCCAGATCCGGGGAACCGTTCCGGGCCGACTCCCCGGCGGCTCTGGGTGGACCTCGCCGCCTGTCTGGACGTAGCGGAACGCAGCGGGGCTCCGCTGGCGGACATCCTCGCCCGCTATGCTGCGCAGCTTGACGCGGAACTGGATGCCGCCGCCGCCCGCGAAACGGCATTGGCTGGCCCGAAAGCCACCGCCACGTTGCTGTTGTGGCTGCCGGCCGCCGGTCTGATGCTGGGGTTCGCGATGGGAGTCAACCCGGTCACCGTACTCACCGGGTCACCGGTTGGCTGGGCCCTATTGGCCTGCGGAGGACTGCTCATCTTTACGGGCAGGTGGTGGACCCGCAGACTGATCAGATCCGTGGAGTCCCCGGGTGCCCCGCGACGGAACTGGCGTGCCCGACGGCGCGGGGCCGAGGGGGGAAGATCCTGATGGTCGGCTTCATGGTTGCGCTGATGTCCCTGGCTGCCGGGATTCTGTGGACGTCACCCCTGAAGACCCGCCCCATGCCAGGTTCACTCACGGGATCGGCCGCGCCTGCCCCAGGCTTACGCGAGGTCCCGCTGATGCTCGACCTTGTTGCGGTAATGCTTGAGGCCGGGGCGCCAGTAAGTCGTGCTTTGGGAACTCTCGCCGATTCCTGCAACCGCCCGCTCGCCGAGGGAATCGCTCGGGTTCGCGCTGCGCTGGATCTTGGCCTCGATTGGGATGCGGCGTGGGATGCCGTGGTTGACGCCAAGAACGGCGCGCCGCCGGAAGGGTTGACCGAATTACGCCGGGCGCTTCACTTCGCGGTCGCTACTGGCGCTCCCTCAGCTGCCCTGATCTACGCACGCTCCACACAACTACGGCGAACCCAGCATAGGAACGCCGAAAAACGTGCAGCCGCGCTTGGCGTACAGCTGGTGCTCCCGCTGGGCCTATGTGCGCTTCCGGCCTTCATCTGCCTGGGGATCGCCCCGGTGGTGCTGGCGATGGTCCCGGACCTTGCCCTGCCGTAAATCCCAGCCTGCCCGCAGAGCGGTTATC
>DGBL01000132.1 GCA_002384315.1 Micrococcaceae bacterium UBA4005
CGTGCGCTCGGGGACCGCGCGCTCGAGAGCGGTTCGGGTCGCTTTGGACAAGGCGTCAACGCCGGGCTCATAGGGATCGGCGCGGGAGACTCTGAGCTGGTGGCTGGCCAGGAGGTCCCCGACGGTGGCCACCGCCCGAAGCCGGGCAATGTCGATCATGATCCCTGCACAGGCCCGCGCGTCCTCGACGGCGTCGTGATGGTTGACCAGCGGCACACCCGCCGCTTCGGCGACGAAAGGCAGGGAATAGGAGGCCAACGCATAATTACGCCGGGAGAGCACCACGGTGCAGGCATAATCCCACCCCGGGCTGGCGAGCCCGCTCACTTCGAGGCCCGAACGGAGGACACCCAGGTCAAAGGTTGCATTGTGCGCCACGAGCGTATCGCCGCCGATGAATCCACCAATTTCGGCGAAAAGTTCACCGAACCGCGGCTTCGCGGAGACCATGGCCGCCGTGATGCCGTGAATCTGCACATTCCGGGCATCGAAGTGGTCGTGACCCGCAGGCGGGCGCATCATCCACTGGGCTTCCTCCACAATCCGCCCGTCGCGGACCTTGGTCAGGCCAACGGCGCAGGGCGATCCGCGGAAGCCATTGGCGGTCTCAAAATCGATCGCCGTGAAGTCGAGTGTCACCTGTCAAGGGTACCCGCGAAGCTCGCGGACCAGGGCCGGCAGAAGTGCGCGCAGAGCTTGTCCGCGATGGCTGATCGCGTTCTTTTCCGCGGCGGAAAGCTCCGCGCAGCTACGGTCCATGCCTGCCGGGACGAGAATCGGGTCATACCCGAAACCTCCTTCTCCACGCGGCGCGCCCAGTAACGCCCCACGCAGTTCAGCGCGTTCGACGGCGACGACGGTTCCGTCCGCGCGCGCCAACGCAGCCGCGCAGACAAAGGCCGCCCCCCGCCCGGACGCCGGGATGTCTGCAAGCTGGGCCAGTAGCAACTGAAGGTTCGCGGCGTCGTCACCGTGCCCGCCGGCCCAGCGCGCCGAAAAAATTCCGGGCGCACCTCCCAGCACGTCGACGCTGAGCCCGGAATCGTCAGCGACCGCCAGCAGTCCGGTCGAGAGCGCTGTCTGTTCAGCCTTGAGCCGCGCATTCGCTTCGAACGTCGTGCCGGTCTCGGCAACCTCGGCGGCACCAGCGAATGCGGCGTCCACCACCTGGGTGTCGACGTCCAGTCCAGGCACCTGGCCACGCAGCAGCTCGCGCAGTTCGCGCAGCTTGCCCAAATTCCTGGTCGCGAGGACAACCCTCGCCTCGGGCTGCGGGAGCACAGGCTCAGGCACCGATGGGATCCTTGAGCGTATCCAGCTGGATACGGGTGAGCTGCGCGGTTCCCAGCAAGGCCAGGTCGAGCAGCGCGTCCAGTTCAGCCCGGTCGAACGCGGCGCCTTCAGCGGTCCCCTGCACCTCCACAAATTTTCCGGACCCGGTGACCACCACATTCATATCCGTCTCGGCACGCACATCCTCCACATAGGGAAGGTCGAGCATCGGAATTCCGTCGATGATTCCGACGCTGATGGCGGAGACCGTATCCGTAAGCGGCTGCGCCTTCGCGGCGATCATGCGGTTCTCCTGCGCGTAGCGGATGGCATCCGCCAAGGCCACATAGGCTCCGGTGATGGCTGCCGTCCGGGTGCCGCCATCGGCCTGGAGCACGTCGCAGTCGAGCACAATGGTGTTCTCGCCCAGAGCGCGCGTATCGATGACCGAGCGCAGGGATCGCCCGATCAGCCGCGAAATCTCATGGGTGCGGCCCCCGATCTTGCCCCGGACCGATTCCCGGTCGGTCCGGGTGTTCGTCGCCCGCGGCAGCATGGCGTACTCGGCGGTGACCCATCCCTTGCCTTCGCCCTTGAGCCAGCGGGGAACCCCGCTGGTCAGCGAGGCGGTGCACAGCACCCTCGTGTTCCCGAACTCGATCAGCGCAGAGCCTTCGGCCTGGCTGGACCAGCCACGAGTGATGCTGATATTCCGCAACTGGTCGGCGGCGCGGCCATCAGCACGGACGATCGCCGACGATGCAGCGGCGTTGGCCGGGATAGGGGCGGATGACTGCTGGGAAGCGGTGCTCGATTGACTCATGCGTCCCAGTCTAGTCAGCTGCGTCCAGTCCGCTCAGACGGTGTAGGAGACGCCGGCCACCGCGACGGCGAGCTTTCCCGCGTAGCTGCCGCGGGCTTCATCGATGGAGAGATTCGCGTCGTTCCAGACCGGAAGGTGGGTCAGCAGGAGCCGTTTGGCGCCCGCGTCCGTGGCCACCTCTCCAGCACGTTTTCCCGTCAGGTGCACGCCCTGGATAGCGTCGTCGCGGCCCTCGTGGAACGCCGCCTCGCAGAGGAAGAGATCCGCATTCACCGCTGCCGCCACCAGGCCGTCGCAGGCGTCGGTGTCTCCGGAGTACGTCAGGACGTGGGTTTCCGGTTCGCCGAACTCGTTCGGCTCGTTCACTTCGACCCGCAGGGCGTAGGCTTCCTCGACCGGGTGGGACACCGGGTAGGGCGTGATCGTGAAGGGGCCGAAGCTCACCGCTTCAGCCTCCGTCCAGGTTCTGAAATCGAAGTCCTCATGCATGCCAGGATCCAGCGCCAACCCGTAGGCCACGGCCATCCGGTCCGCGGTGCCGCTCGGCCCCCACACGGGAATCCGGTCCTGGCCCCACCCCGCAGGATCCCAGTGCACCGCCACGTGCAGCCCACACAGATCCATGTAGTGGTCCGGGTGCAGATGGCTCAGGAAGACAGCATCGATTTCACGCAGATCGATATACCGTTGGAGCGCCCCCAACGATCCATTACCCAGGTCCAGCAGGATCCGCCAAGTCCGCCCCTCGCGCACGGTCGTGACCAGATAGCAGGACGCCGGGGACTGTGGACCGGGAAAGGATCCGCTGCATCCCACAATGGTCAGCTTCATGGGCGCCGGTACTCTGCTGCGGCAATCATGTCCGGAGTGATCCGGGCAAAGCTCCCGGTGGGGTATTGGGCTGCGACATGCGCCACGTGCTCTACGCTGAGCACTTCCGGTCCAAGGAACCGCCGGGCCAGCACTTGGAAGGACGCAGCGTCCCCGGTGGCAATGAAATGGTGGTTGACCGGGGATGTTCCCGTGCGCAGCAGATCGTGGGAGACGAGCGCCCGGTAGACGTCCTTGGCCGTCTCCTCGGCGCTCGAGACCAGTGTGACGGATTCTCCCATGACGTAGGAAATCACCCCAGTCAGTAGCGGATAGTGCGTACATCCGAGCACCAGCGTGTCCACCCCGGCCTCGCGCAGCGGCAGCAGGTAGCGCTCGGCGATGGCGAGGAGGTCCGGCCCGGTCGTCACTCCGGCTTCGACGAATTGAACAAATTCCGGGCAGGCGCTGGAAGAAATATTCAACTGCGGTGCGGCGGCAAACGTATCTTCATAGGCGCGCGAACCGATCGTCGCTTGGGTACCGATAACGCCAATATGCCCGGAACGGGTGGCGGCGACGGCACGCCGCACGGCGGGCTGGATCACTTCGATCACCGGAATGCCGTAACGGGCTGTGTATCGTTCGCGGGCGTCCCGCAACACGGCGGCGGAGGCCGAGTTGCAGGCAATCACCAGCAGCTTCACCCCGGAGTCGACCAGTTCGTCCATCACGCCGAGGGCATGCGCACGGACTTCGGCGATGGGCAGCGGCCCGTAGGGTCCATTCGCGGTGTCTCCGACATACAGGATCGATTCCCCCGGCAGTTGGTCCATCACCGCCCGCGCGACAGTCAGCCCTCCAACACCGGAGTCGAATATGCCGATGGGTGCCTCAGTTTTTTCCATCGTTGAAATACCGTCCACGCCTGCATTCATAATCTACCGAGAATATGACCTTGGGCCCGCATAAACTAACTCGGCGACCGTGGAATTTGTCACACTCCCCAGCATGGCGGGCCTACCGCGGCCTGCGGGCTCCCACCAACATGGCTTGGACCAGGGATTCCTGCAGCCACGTCACGAAGTTGTAGACCAAGGCCAGATACGTCTCGACGTCCCCGGCGTCGACCAAGTCACCCACGTCATGGAGCCGCGCGGCATCGGCGTCGGTGCGAATCTCGAGTCGGCTCGCAAGCACCAGCCGGACGTCGTTGAGTGCCTGCGCAAGGTACTGGGCCTGTTCGTCCCCCAGCGCCACGGGCTGCGCTTCGAGCAATACAGC
>DGBL01000142.1:0-1182 GCA_002384315.1 Micrococcaceae bacterium UBA4005
GATTACAGCTACACCAACAAGGTGTTGGCCTTCGACGTTATCGACGAGCCGGTCGACACAACGGATCCCACCTGGAATACGGTGCCGGGTGTGCTGGCCCCCGATAGCGACATCATGGCCCTGCGCGAGAAAGACGCCACGAAAGTCCGCAGCTTCCGGGTGAAACGCAGCGATGTCACGAATATGTGGACCATTGACGATTCCACCTGGCAGGACGTTATCGCCAGCGGATACCAGGACACCATCGCAGACGTCGACCTCGACAGCACGGAAATCTGGGAATGGAAGAACAACTCAGGCGGGTGGTTCCACCCGGTTCATATCCACCTGGTCGATTTCCAGATTCTCAGCCGAAACGGCAAACCCCCGTTGCCCCATGAACGCGGTCCGAAGGACGTGGTCTATGTGGGCGAAGGTGAGACGGTCCGCCTGCTGATGAAATTCGGTCCGCACAAGGGCCGGTACATGGTCCACTGCCATAATCTTCCGCACGAGGATCACGACATGATGGTCCAGTTCCGGGTCGGGCTGAAGAAGGACGACGTCGACCCGAACGATCCGATGACATCGGCGCTCGCGCAATGGGACGGGTGAGGAACGGCTCTGCGGCACGGTTCAGCGCCGTCGTCGTCCTGGTGATTCTTGCCCTGCTCGGGGCGCGGGAGTGGATGCTGGAGCCGTTGACAGTCACCTCGGAGAGTATGGAGCCGACAGTCAGCGCTGGGGGCACTGTTCTGGTCCTCAAGGCCGGGCCGCTGTCCAACCTCGTCGGAGAGGGCAGCCTAGTGGTCTTCAACTCGCCGGCGGAAGGCGGGCTGGCCCTGAAACGGATCGTGGCGGTCGGCGGCCAGCGGGTCGATATCCGCGATTCGGTGCTGTACGTCGATTCAGTGCCGCGGGACGAGCCGTGGGTGGATCATGAGAGCATCGACGGCACGTATTTCGGCCCGGTGACAGTCCCCGACGGCGAGATCTTCGTGCTCGGGGACAATCGGTCCGGATCCATCGATTCACGCAGTTATGGGAGCATCCCTGCTGCTGACCTGGTTGGCGCGGTGTTATGGCCGACCGGTGTGATGGTCCGACCCGAGCGAGAGCAGTAATCCGCCAGGGCCTTCAAGGATGAGCTCAATGGAGCGGTCGGGGAGCTCATAGACCAGTTCGGTGCGCAGCGTCTGGCCC
>DGBL01000142.1:1247-2546 GCA_002384315.1 Micrococcaceae bacterium UBA4005
CGGGCCAGCCCGCCGCTGACCTTTCCGGCAGCACCCAGCGGGGTGGGCTCTGCCTTCTCGCCGCCGGTGAGCACCGTAGCCAGGAACGCCACGACCAGCATCAGGAAGACCAGTCCGGTGACGCTGCGCAGCCGCTGGTGATCAGCCATTCCCCCACTGTGCTCCGGCAGCCATGGAAAAACCTGCGGGTGCTGCCCGTCCCCCTGTCAGTCCTGCAACGCGGCCGCCCACAGGTTGATGTCCGATTCGACCGCGAATTCGTCGATCTCCGCCAATTCCGCTGCGCTGAATTCAAGGTTGTTGATCGCTGCGACGCTGTTCTCCAACTGGGTGACGCTCGAGGCGCCGACCAGTGCCGAGGTAATGGGGCTTCCCTTGGCCTGCGGCCGCAGGATCCAGGCGATGGCCATCTGAGCGAGCGTCTGCCCGCGGCTCCCGGCGATCGTATTGAGCCCACGAACCCGGCGCAGATTGTCCTCGGAAAGGTGGTCTCCGGAAAGTGACTTGTCCGCGGCAGCCCGCGAATCTCCCGGCACCCCGTGGAGGTAACGGTCGGTCAGCAGTCCCTGCGCAAGCGGCGAAAACGCGATCGAACCGGCACCCACTGTTTCAAGGGCCTGGGGCAGGTTCGGTTCCCCATCCTCCACCCAGCGGTTCAGCAGCGAGTAGGAAGGCTGGTGGATCAGAAGTGGCGTTCCCAGTTCGCGCAAAATCCTGGCCGCTTCAAGGGTTTTCTCCGGCGAATAGGAGGAGATACCCGCGTACAGCGCCCGCCCGGAGCGGACCGCGGTATCCAACGCCCCCATCGTTTCCTCCAGCGGAGTCTCGGGGTCGGGGCGGTGGCTGTAGAAAATATCGACATAGTCCAATCCCATCCGCTCCAGCGACTGGTCCAGACTCGCCAGCAGGTACTTCCGGGATCCGAAGTTCCCGTACGGTCCCGGCCACATGTCATAACCGGCTTTGCTGGAGATGATCAGCTCATCACGGAACGGCGCGAAATCGTCCGCGAGATGCCGCCCGAAGTTCGTCTCGGCGCTACCGTAGGACGGCCCGTAGTTATTGGCGAGATCAAAGTGCGTCACGCCGAGGTCGAACGCCCGCCGCAGGATGGCCCGTTGCCTCTCGAACGGCACNNNNTGCTCCGCCCGCACGGACGTCCGGAGGATCAGCGCACCGTGACCCGGAAGCTGCACACCCGATCCACTCAGCCCTACCCCATCGACGGTGCACAACAGCACCTGCGCGCGGAGGAACGCCTGCGGAACCAGGCAACTGCGTTCGCCAAGATTGACGACG
>DGBL01000124.1 GCA_002384315.1 Micrococcaceae bacterium UBA4005
CGTGAGCGGTCCATGGAGCTCATCGCGCGGGCCGCAGCAGCGCGCAACGATACGCTCATGGTCACCGTCGACACACCGGTGGCCGGAGCTCGCCTCCGGGACGTGCGCAACGGGATGACCATTCCGCCGGCCCTGACGCTCAAAACCGTGGTTGACGCGTCCTACCGTCCAGCGTGGTGGTTCAACTTCCTGACGCATGAACCCCTGGCGTTCGCCTCGCTCTCGCGCTATTCGGGAACGGTGGCGGAGCTGATCAACTCCATGTTCGATCCGACCCTCACCTTCGAGGATCTGGACTGGCTGCGTAGCGTCTGGAAGGGAAACCTTGTGGTCAAGGGAATCCAGACCCTTGACGATGCGAAGAAAGCCGTCGACCACGGCGCGGATGGAATTGTGCTCTCGAACCACGGCGGGCGCCAACTGGACCGCGCCCCGGTTCCGTTGCACGTCCTGCCCGCAGTGGCGCGGGAGCTCAAGGGAAAGACCTGCATCATCGTGGATACAGGCATCATGAGCGGCGGGGATATCGTCGCAGCCCTGGCAATGGGAGCTGACTTCACCCTGGTCGGCAGGGCGTACCTGTACGGTCTGATGGCGGGCGGACGGCCTGGGGTGGACCGCACCATCGGGATCCTCGGATCACAGGTCGCCCGCACCATGCAGTTACTCGGTGTCAGCCGGGTATCGGACCTGACCCCGGAGCATGTAGCGCGCCTGACTTAGTCACCGAGTTAACCGGATGCCGGTCGCAGAATATATACGCCGATTTGTGACCTAAACCAGCAGGGATTGCGCTCCTCGACGGTCTAAAATCAAAACGTGCACCCGCGCGCGCGGATTGATTGCACTTGGGGACGACGATCATGGAGTGTGGGCGGGTGAACCATCCGTTGAAATACCGGCGGGCGCGAACGCTCCTGTACGCCGTTCTCGCCTTCTGGCTGTGGGCCTGGCTGGGCAGCGGGGCGTTTATCGCCGGGCTCTTCGCCACCCCGCTCTATGCCTTGGTGGCGATGTATGCACTGGCCGTGGCGGTCCTGGTCTCGATTCCCCTCGCTATGCTCGCCGTCCTGCGGATGCTAATCAACCGCTCGCGGACCGCAGCCAGCACCGTCGTCGTCCCCTTGGTCCTGCGCCCTGCGCCGCCGGCGGCACCGCATTGGTGGTATGACGGCATGTCCGGGGACAAGGTTTCCTGACTTTTCGGCGCGTGCGCCGCCAGCCGGGTGGCGCGGGGAACGATGGCGGAAACAACAACGGCGCCCCCGTCAGGGAACGCCGTTCATGCCGTGGAGGGCTACTTAGCCTTCGCAGTCGTTGCAGTATTTCAGGCCTTTTTTCTCGCGTGCGATCTGGCTGCGGTGACGGACCAGGAAGCAGGATGAGCAGGTGAATTCATCCTCCTGCGGTGGAATCACCTGAATCAGCAGTTCCTCGCCGGAAAGATCCGCACCAGGGAGATCAATGCCTTCGGCGGTGTCGCCGTCCTCGATGTCCACGGACGAGGACTGTGCCTTGCTGCCCCGGTTCGCTTGGAGCGCTTCAAGGGACTCGGCCTCCTTGTCCTCGTCGGTGTTGCGTGGTGCGTCGTAATCCGTTGCCATTCCGGTGCCATTCTCCTCGGGGGTTGGAGCTTATATTGCCTGTAGCAGCAACTGATTCTAACCGCTATTTCCAACGCTTTTGACCGCAGGGCTAATTTTAGGCGTGAGACTGGTCATACTCTGCGATTCGGCCCGAAATATTGGAGTATAAGACCCTCAGTCCTGTCCGCTACGATTCCACTATGGCTAATCGGGAGGCGGGCGCCTCAGCTGGCTTCTGGTATGCAGCCAGCCCGGAGATGCACCGCGGAGTGGATGTCCTTAATGCGTTGCGCCGTTACCGGACGGCGGAGACCGCCATGCGGCGCCGGGCCCGGGATTCGATGGGAATGAATGAAACCGATCTACTGGCACTGCGGTTCCTGCTCCAGGCGGACCGTTCCGGCGAGGGCATCAGCCCGAAGGAACTGAGCAGGAAGCTCGGCATCTCGACCGCCTCGACCACCACCCTCATTGACCGCCTCGTCCGGCGTGGCCATGCCTGCCGCGAGGACAATCCGACAGATCGCCGCGCGCTCGTTATACGAGCCACTGCGACCTCGAACCAGGACGTGCGCAATACCCTCGGGGATATGCACGCCCGCATGGTGGAGGTCGCCGACCAGCTCAGCCCGGCCGAGACCGCGGTAGTAGCAGGTTTCCTCGACCGCATGCGTGCAGTACTGGATGACTCCCGGCCGGACTGATCACGGCCGCAGCTATCCCCTAATGGCAGGAAAGTCCGATGAATGGCGAGCCCGGCGAACTCTCTTTCCTCCGGCAGGTGTGGGGCGAGCTCAGGGAGGACCCAACATCGCTGGATCGGTTGGACCCGGGTGGCTATCCGTACCTTCCTGCGGAGCTGGCTGCTGCGGAGTGTGCCCACAATGCCGTTGCCGTGGCTGCCCTCGAGGCGCTCATCCTCCGCGCGGCTGACGGCCCGGGCGGAGAAAAAGCTGGAGGTGTGCAGCCCCGGGTAGCTCTCAACGCGGACAGGCTGACGAGCGCATTCACCAGCGACCGGCACTTTCGCGTCAACGGTGAACCCCCGTCCATCTGGGGCGAACTATCCGGATTCTGGCCGACGGCGGATGGGTGGGTGCGCACGCACGCTAACTATCCCCATCACCGACTGCGCCTGCTTGAGGCAGCCGGACTGCCGGTTACCGCAGGCGCGGCTGAATTCAGGGTGCGAGTCAACTCGATGGAAGCCTTGCAGTTCGAAGATGCTGTTGTGAACGCGGGCGGGGTCGCCGTCGCCGTCCGGACGGCCGCCAACTGGATGGGTTCCCCGGCCGGGCGCACCGCGGCGAATGGACCAGTGCTGGGTAAGCGCCTGTTGGGAGGCGGCCCCCGGATCAGCGGCGGAGGCTCCGGGGCGCCCTTGGCCGGGATCCGGGTCCTGGACCTAACCCGGGTGATCGCCGGGCCCGTGGCGACGCGAACCCTCGCGCAGCTGGGAGCCGACGTGCTGCGCGTCGACACGCCGCTCTACCCCGAGCACGACTGGCAGCACCTGGACACTGGGCAGGGTAAGCGCTCGACCGTGCTCGACCTCGAACGTACAGCCGACCGTCAGCGGTTCGAGGACCTCCTGGGAAGCGCCCACGTGGTCGTGACTGGATATCGGCCCTGCGCGCTGGACCGTTTCGGGCTAAGCCCCGAAGCTCTTTGCACCCGTCGCCCCGGGATCGTGGTCGGCAGGCTGAGCGCGTGGGGTTTCGCCGGACCGTGGGCGGAGCGCCGGGGCTTTGACAGTATTGTGCAAGCAGCCTCCGGGATCGCCCTGCTGGAATCGAAGGATGGAATTTCCCCGGGAGCTCTTCCGGCGCAGGTGCTGGACCACAGCGCAGGCTACCTCCTGGCTGGCGGCGTGCTCGCTGCGTTGCGATCCAACCGCGAGGAGGGTGGCTCATGGCTGGTGGAAACCTCCCTGGCCCGAATTGCCTCGGCGCTGCTCGCCCTCGCCAAAAGCCCTGCCGAGGCACGCGCCACAAGCTTCACCCCGACCGTGGAGACCGTCCAGACCGCGGCCGGAACGCTCAGCTACGCGCTGCTTGCCTTCCAGCTCAGGACGGCGGCTAGCGGGTGGCCGTTTCCAAGCCACCTCTGGGCTGACGACACGCCGGAATGGGATGCCTCCCCGACCCAGCCCGGCGACGCCGCGAGACGACCTTTGTAAGCGTGGTGTCGTAAACTTTTAGGGATACCGATGAACCAGAATCCTTCGCTTGAAAGCCCCGTTGACGCCGAGTTCACCCCGTGGCCC
>DGBL01000042.1 GCA_002384315.1 Micrococcaceae bacterium UBA4005
TGCTGCCGGGCTCGAGTTCGGATGCCTCATCGCCGGCGCCGCCCGGGATGTCAGCCCCGGCCCTGCTCGGCGGCGCTATCAGCCATATCCAGGCCACGAAGATGCCGATGACGAGTGCATACAGTGCGCTGAGGGTCTTCCATCCCATAGCGGGCTGCCACTTCGGTGAGCTCCAGAACTCGCCGAATGTCGCACCGATCCCCACCCCGTACCGGTAAAGGACGAACACGAAGGCAAAGAACGCGAATGCACCGACCAGGGTGACGATCAGCGCCGTCAGGCGCCTCGAAAGGAAGTTCACCCGCCCCAGCGGGTCGATCGAGAGTTGGTGGGCCGCCGCCAGAATCACCCCGATATAGAGAAACAGCCCATAGCGGCCTTGCCAGATGATGCCCGTCTGCCCCACCGCGTAAGCCTGAACGAGGACGGGAGCCAGGATCGCCGCAGCGCAGATTGTGGCCAGCACCACAACGGAACGGCGAGAAGTCGCCATGAATCCAAGCACGACCAGGAGCGAGATCGCCGCGATGATGAGCCAGAACGGTATGCCCGGTAGCGGGGTATCGAACCAGCCGAAGTACCCTAACGCCTGCTGGAAGTAAACGGGGGTGGCCTTCAACATGTATGCCGCGCCCTCGAGGAACGTCCCGTTGACGAGCGGGGCGTCTGAGACACCTGCCTGCCCTGAAAGACTCCCGCCACGGAGTGTCCATACCAGTGAGAAAACTCCGCCAACCATGATCAGTGCCAGCCACGGGTACGTTCCACGGTTGCCAATCATCCGTAGGGCGTTTTTCCAGCCGACCATCAGCAGTCCCAGAGCCGCCACGATCAGAAGCCAAAGGGGCCCGGTTGCCCGGGCGTTGGCGAGCAGGATCGACCCGACGGTGACCGCNNGGTAGAGCAAGCCAAAGCAGGACGGCGGAGGCGATTTCGAGTCCATTCGGGTTCACGGATGCCGACATATAGACAATCATCGGGCTCGCGATGAAAGCGAGTCCTGCAGGTATCCACCGCCGTTGACGTGTGGCCATTCCAATCTGTGCGGCCCATGCAAAAAGAGCCGCGCCCACCAGCGAACTGGCAATGCGCATGGCGATCAGGACTGTATTGCCGGTGAGGAAAAGGCTCGGCCAGCCGACCAGGTAGTAATAGAGCGGGTTATAGCTGGCTACCCACGAAGCGAACCAATCCCCGCCAGAGGAATCCCCGATTTCCGGGGCGCAGTCGGCTGGAATCTCCTCGCGTGTCCAGAAACACTGCATAGCAGGGGAGTACTCCATGCCATCCGGGAGGTGGAACACGGGATGCCGCTGGCCTTCCTCGTGCACGCCGAGCACCTGCCCGTGGTATTGACCGACGGCTTTGGCGAAGTGCGCGATCTCGTCGGGGGAAGAAAGCACCGGGGTTGCGAGCGACCAGAGAATCCCCATCGCAGCGAAGAGCCCGAAAGCGAAGGCGAATACTGATCCACTGCGTCTGAACCACCGCCCTGCGGGAAAATTCGCACTACGGGACGCAGGTTTGCTCACGGGTACGATTCTAATCAGCAGTCACCATGACCCCCTTTGCGCGCGGAGCCGATTCCAGCGCGGACTGGTCATCAGCCACAAGTAGGTAGTGACAAACTCCAACGCAAGGCCGGTGACTAGTTGTGCTGCCCAAGCAGGTTGGTGAGGTCTACCACCTCGTCGTTCCAACAAAAAACGTGTCCCAAGTCACCAGTTGACAACTTGTGAGTCTTGGATCGGCTGGTCCGGGACTGGCTGGCAGGGTTGGTGTTGGTCGCTCCGCCGTAGTTGTGACTCATGACAAAACTGGCCCGTTCGCGGTGCCTTGCCTATGAACTGTCCAGCCGCGGCGGGTGACCGGCGCCTTCCCGGCCCATTTCAGTGGCTTGATAAGAAGCATGCCCGACCCGTGAGGGTCGTGGCTCATCACAGGTATGCCCCGAAGTGATTCCTCTCCGGATCGGCGCCGGTCGTTAGCGGCCGGGTCATCATCCATCTCAGGGAAAGGAATCCGGACACTGTGGACACCATTGTCGCGCACACTCATCCGTTCGTCATCGGCGTGGATACTCACGCCAGAACTCACACCTACGCCGTCCTCACGGCGGCCGGTCAGCACCTCGGGACAGAAACGTTCCCGAACACTCCTGCCGGGAGATCTCGTGCGATCGCTTGGAGCGGTCGCCGCTCTGGCGGCGATCTCGACGTTCTCTGGGTGATCGAGGGAGCAGGCAGCTACGGCGCACAACTGGCAGGTGACGTGGCGCGCACCGGCTATCGGGTCGTCGAAGCCGCCCGCATGGGTCACACCGGCCGGCGCGGAATTGGGAAGTCCGACCCCCTCGACTCACGTCGGATCGCCGCCGCCGTACTGCCCCTCCCGATCGACCAACTCCGCACCCCACGGCAGGATGACGGCATCCGCGCGGCAACACAGATTCTCCTGACCGCCCGCGACGAACTCGCCGGAGAACGCACCCGCGCGGTGAATGCCCTCACCGCGCTCCTCCGCATCACCGACCTTGGCATTGATGCCCGCCGACCCCTCGGCGCCCGCAAGATCACCGAGGCCGCACGCTGGCGAACCCGAGAGGAACCCCTCGCCGCTTCCACCGCACGCACAGAAGCGATCCGACTAGCCAAGCGCATCCTCGAACTGGACGATGCTCTCGGCCAGAACATGACCCGTATCAGCGACCTCGTCGAATCGAGCCCCGCGGCCGAGCTGCTCAAGAAGACCGGCATCGGCCCCGTCACCGCCGCCAGAACATTCGTCGCATGGTCCCACCCAGGCCGGGTCAGAAGCGAAGCCGCCTTCGCCGCGATCGCGGGCGTGAATCCCATTCCCGCGTCCTCGGGCAACACCACACGGCATCGCCTGAACCGCGGCGGCGACCGGCAACTCAACCGTGCGTTGAACGTCATCGCAATGGTCCGCATGGTCCACGACCCTGGCACCCATGCCTATGTTGAACGTCGACGCGCCGAAGGCAAGACCGACCGCGAGATACGCCGCATCCTCAAGCGCTACCTCGCGCGCTCCATCTACCGACACCTCAACGCGACACCAACCACAAAACTGG
>DGBL01000058.1:0-3277 GCA_002384315.1 Micrococcaceae bacterium UBA4005
CCAAGACGCCCAGGCAAGGACGGGGCGGGTAAAGATCTTGACGGTGCCTGCCGGAGCGTCTCCGCCAGGGGTGCCGGTCACCTGCTGCGATTCCATGCGCTGATCGTACTCCCTGCCTCCGCCGGAGCAGCCGGCCTCAGTTGGTCGCTGTCAGCACCCGGGTATAGACGGTCGCGCCGGTGGCATCGCGCAGGGTAACGGTGAGGGTGTCCTGGGGGTCGAACGCCATATGCCCGAAGTACTGGTTTTTTCCGTTCCGCGGCGATTCGTTGGGGAAGGCACCGGACTTCGCGAAGTCTACGCTTGGCCCGAAGGTCAGGTCCATGGGGTTCGGACCGAAGGATCCGGCAGCGATGGGGCCCGCCACGAATTCCCAGAACGGGTCGAAGTCCTTGAATACTGCACGTTCGGGAGAGTAATGGTGCGCTGCGCAGTAGTGCACGTCCGCGGTCACCCACACGACGTTGCGTACGCCGTTGTCCCGGAATGCCTTGAGGATGCGCGCCAGCTCCAGCTCACGGCCCAGCGGGGCGCCGTCCTCGCGGTTGGCCATGGACTCCTGAGCCTGGCCGTCCGGGACGATGATTCCGATCGGTAGGTCCGCAGAAATCACCTTCCACACCGCCGTGGACCGGGTGGCCTCCCGGATGAGCCATTGCACCTGCTCCTCACCGAGCAGGGGAGTTTCCTGCTGCTCCAGGCCGTCCGTGTTCGGGCCCTTGTAGCTGCGCATATCCAAGGAGAAGACATCCAACTGCGGCCCCCGCTCGGTTTTGCGGTAGATGCGCGCAGGTTCGAATCCAGTCCCGGGGCCGGTGGCCCTGGCATCGGCGATCGGCATGTATTCCTGCCAGGCCTGGCGGCCGCGGGCGGCCAGTACGTCCACCTCCCGGATCGTATAGCGCGGGTCCTCGATGATCTCTCCCGGGTACCAATTGTTATGGGTTTCGTGATCGTCCCACTGGGCGATTACCGGCACCTGCGCGTACATGGCGCGGATGTTCGCGTCCATCATGTTGTACCGGTGCCGTCCGCGGAACTCCTCCAGCGTCTCCGCGACCTTGGAAACCTCCTCGGTCACGAGGTTGCGCCAGAGCTGCCCGTCACGTTCGGTCACTGTTTCAACGATGGGACCGTCCGCGTACGTGGTGTCCCCAGCGTGGATGAAGAAATCCGGGGCTGTGGCGTGCATGGCGGCATATCCGCGCATCCCGCCGATCTCCTCGTTGATTCCCCAGCCCTGGCCGGCAGTGTCCCCGCTCCAGACGAAACTCTGCATGCGCACCCCACCAGGCCCGGCAGCGCGGCGGGCGCCCGGCGCCGTAGCGAAGGAGCCACGCGCAGCCTCGCTGAGGTTTCCCTCCGCGTCCTCGAACTGCAACGTGAGGTTGAACTTCGTCCCGGCAGGAAGCTGGGTCGCCTGGAGCTTCGCGGTGAAGTCGGTCTCCGGTGTTGCCCAGCCGCCCTGGATCACCCGGTTGAAGCCGTGGCGTCCGCGCAGCACCGCGCCGTCGTCGTCAACGGCCGCGAGGCTGGCGATCAGCCGCCCGGGGCCGCTGGCGCGCGACCACAGCACTGCCGAACTGGACGTTGGGTCCCCGGTCGCTATGCCACTGGGCAGGGTGAGGCGGCGGCGCACGAGGGCCGGAACGCGCGCTGTCTGGGCCTGGGCAGGTGTTGCGTGGGCGGGATAGGATCCGATGGCGGCGAGCCCGAGGACCCCAGCTGCGCCTTTGACGAGGGAACGGCGTGGAATGGAAGTCATGTGCCCAGCCTTCCGCGTCCGCGCGAATAGGCGGTGACCGGGGAATGAACTCCGCGGCAACTCTCGCCACACTGTCGTCGGACCGTTCGGCGGCGCTTTCGCCGGTTCCCCTTCAGGTCGGGGAACCGTTCAGCCTAGGTGAGCTCGCGCGAGTTCGTGAAGCGGTTGATCGCCCGCTGGGTGGTGCGGTTCGTCAGGACCTGGATGATGGTGCTCACGGCACCCGAGACGAGGGCGAAGATCAGCGCCGCCCGCAGCGTGTTCTCGAGCCCGTCGGTGTCCTTCGGCGGCGCGTTCCCGGTGCTCTTTTGCCAGATCAGGTCCACCAGCTTGACTCCCGCGTACTTTGTGGCGAGGCTCAGCCCCACTCCGAGCAGTCTGAACATGAATGTCACAAGCGTCTCCTTCACAACGGGGCGTGTTCATCCAAGACTAACGTCTCGACCAGATCACGACGCCAGCACCGCGATACAGCCCTCCCCGGCGCGTGGGCGCAGGTGTAGCATGGCCGCATAACACACGACAGGGGAGCGGTCTCCGCGCACGGCATCAACCGGGCCGAAAGTGCCGCTGAGAGTGCGGACATCCGCAGACCCTCGAACCTGATCCGGTTAGTACCGGCGCAGGGAGTCGAGCTTCTCAGGGCGGTCGGCTGGCTCATAGCCGGACGCCCTCCCCTCCTGCATCCCAGGAGGACAAGTCCCATGGCACCATCCGAAGCCTTACCTCGCACCCGCCGCTTCCAGTGGAGGGTCGTAGACATTGTCGTGGCGGCCGTCATCGCTGTCGCTGGCGGGGTCATTTTCTGGGCTTGGTCGCTGGGGGCCGCCCCGATCGGTGTGCTCACTGCGCCCTACCCGCCAATCGCCGGCCTCTATGGCGGGGGCTGGGTGATCCCGGCGGTGCTCGGTGCGCTGATCATCCGCAAACCAGCGGCGGCTTTCTTCTGCGAGATGGTCGCNNGGCGCTGAAGTAGTTTTCGCGTTCTTCGGGTACCGCCGCTTCACCCTACCTGTGGCGCTGCTGGCGGGCGGCGGTGCCGGGTTGATGATGGGCCTGAACGATTCCTTCGCGCCGTGGGGCTGGAATATTGCCTACACGCTCGACCACAAACTCGTGTACATCGCCGCCTGTGTGATCGGCTGCGCGGTGATCGCCGGCGGGCTCTCCTGGCTGGCCACGCGCGCCCTGGCACGCACAGGCGCGCTGAGTTCCTTCCCGTCCCGGTCGGCGGACAGCGAACCGGTCCTGTAACCCGATGGGTTCAACGGCTGGGATCCGGCTGCGCCCGGCAGCCATCCAGGCTGACGGGTGGGGCTGGAGGCACGGCGGCCGGACAAGCAAGGCCGTGAGCGGGCTGGAGCTGCGGATCGAACCGGGCGAACGGGTATTGCTGCTGGGGGCATCGGGCGCCGGTAAATCAACGCTGCTGCATGCCCTTGCCGGTGTGCTCGGCGCCGATGAGGAAGCGGACGAGTTCGGTTCCCTGCTCATCGACGGCGTGCCGGCCCG
>DGBL01000058.1:3345-7284 GCA_002384315.1 Micrococcaceae bacterium UBA4005
TGATCCTGCTCGATGAACCTACCGCGAACCTGGACCCCGGCGGCGTGCTCGAGGTCCGCGACGCGGTGGCCCGCGTCGTGGCTGACTCCGGTGCCACCTTGGTGGTGGTCGAACACCGGGTGGAGATCTGGGCTGACATCGTGGATCGTGTGGTGGTGCTGGAGCCCGGCGGTGGAGTCATGGCGGACGGTGCGCCCGACGTCGTCCTCACCGGCGCCCGGCAGCGGCTTATCGAGGCGGGCGTCTGGGTGCCCGCTCACGTCCCGGCGCTACCCGGGCGCCGCGGACCCGGCAGCGGGGAGCCACTGCTGGCCGCGCAGGCACTGGCCGTCAGCCGCCACCCCCGAGGACGACGGCGCCAACCGCCTCCCGCCGTCGTCGGCGTGGACGCCGTGCTCGGCGCCGGGCGCGCGCTGAACGTCACCGGCCCCAACGGCTCCGGCAAATCCGCGCTCGCGCTGACCATGGCCGGGCTCCTGCCCGCCGTCGCAGGGCGGGTCCAGGCCTCCGCGGCGCTCGCGCACGGTCTGGCGGCAGATCCCCTCCGCTGGAAGGCGCGCGAACTCATCTCCCGGATCGGTACCGTCTTCCAGGAACCCGAGCATCAATTTGTGACTGCGGGCGTCGCGGACGAACTGGCGTTCGGCCCACGACAATTGGGCGTCGGCGGCCGGGAAACCCGCGCGGTGGTGGATGAACTGATGGGCCGGCTCCGGCTGGACGGCCTGGCGCAGGCGAACCCGTTCACGCTCTCCGGAGGAGAGAAACGCCGCCTGTCGGTGGCAACCGTACTGGCGTCCCGGCCTGCGGTGCTGATCCTGGACGAACCCACGTTCGGACAGGATGCCGGAACGTGGGCGGAACTCGCGGCGCTGCTCCACGAATTCCTCGACGACGGCGGGGCGGTGCTTTCGGTGTCCCACGATGAAGCCTTTGTGCAGGCGCTGGGCGGCACCCAGTTGCGCCTGGGAGGGCCAGACCAGTGAGGCAGGCAGCGTTCAGCTCCGGGAACACCGCCAGGCTCACCGGCGCCAATCCGTTGTCCAAACTTTTCGCCGCCTCGGCGATCACGTTCGCGCTCGCCGTGTCCATCGACTGGGTATCAGCCTCCGTGGCGCTGGTGCTGGAGCTGCTGGTGATTCCGCTGGTCGGCATCAGCCTTGCAGGGCTCCTCGCCCGCGCGTGGCCGCTACTACTGGCCGCAATATTCGCTGCATGGGGCACTGCACTGGTTGCCGTGGATTCCGGCCCGGTAGTGCTGGACCTGGGATACCTCGACATCACCGAGGGGTCCCTGGCGACCGGCATCGCCATCATGGCCCGCGGGATGGCGATCGCCATCCCGGGAATCCTACTGATGGTCAGCACGGATCCGACGGATCTGGCGGACGCACTGGCGCAAAAAGCCAGGCTTCCGCACCGTTTCGTGCTGGGCACGCTCGCCGCCTTGCGCCTGGTCGGGCTGATGGTGGAGGAATGGCGCACGCTGGGGCTGGCCAGGCGTGCCCGTGGAGTCGGATCGGGCAGGAGCCTCGCGGGCCGGGCCAAAGCCAACCTCGGCCAGGGATTCGGATTGCTCGTCCAGGCCATCCGACGGGGCTCGCGGTTGGCCGTGACCATGGAAGCGCGAGGCTTCGGTGCTGGTCCGCGCAGTTGGGCGCGGACCAGCACCTTCAACGCCATCGACGCCTGGGTGTGCCTTGGCGGGGCAGCGATCGCCGGCGTCGCGGTCGGCGCAGCGATTTCCGCCGGAACTTGGAACGTGATTCTTTTCTGAGGAGCATCTTCGCCGCAGGCCGTGTTAATGGGTGCCGCGGGTACTCCGAAGATATTTCCTTTTGACCGAACGTTTTTCAACCTTTAGCGTTGTACCTGTCAATCATGAGATTCAGCCATGGGCCCTGGCCGGCTGAACAGCAACCCTCTCGTCGTAGCGGGGTGCTCCAGGTGATGATTTGGCCAGCGGGGAAGATCCCGTTGGCAAGTACGGCGTTTTCGTCGCGTTTTGCGCGCGCATGGACTCGCCAGTTCTGTTCAGGAAGGTGAGTGTTTTTTCCATGGTGCACAATGACACCCTCAACCCCGCGGCCAAGGCCCCTGCCGACTCTTCGGCGCCGCAGCTCAAAAGTATCCGCGCCACCGGCGTGTGGGAAGGTTCGATGACTACCCGCGTCGAATCCCGCGGGTTCACGTTCCGCATTGACGAACCCGAGGTGGTCGGCGGCACCGACCAGTCCCCGACCCCCATGCAGTATGTCGTGGGCGCGGTGAACGGCTGCGTCACCGTCGTCATCGAGACCGTCGCCGCCGAACGGGGGATCCCCATCGACGCCATCGACACGTTCTCCCACGCGCACCAGGACGTGCGCGGCTTCAACGGCACCGCGGATGTCTCCCCGCACTTCACCGACTTCACCCTCACCATCGGGCTATCCACGCCAGTGCCCGAAGCGGAACTGGACGGATTCAAGCGTGAGGTCGAGAAACGCTGCCCGGCGATCAATCTGGTGCGCGACGCCGGCGTCGCCTTTGAGCTCATCTGGCAGGTTTCCCCCGCGCAGGCCCAGCAATGACCGCTCCGGGAGCCTGGACGCTTGGGCTCGCCGTAGCGTATACGTTGCTGCTTGCCGTCGCCAGCAGGGCAGCCCACCGCAGGGCCGACCGCGGTGAGGGGTTCTTCGTCGGAAGCCGATCATTCAGCCCTTGGACTGTCGCCTTCTGCATTACCGGCCTGTTCTCTGGTTCCTCCTATATTGCGATCATGGAGCTGAGCTACCGGACCGGAATTTCGGCGATCTGGTACGGAGCGGCGGAGACGGTCCAGATCCTGCTGATCGCCCTGGTCCTGGTCAAACCGTTCCGCAAACGGCTCGTGGTCACCGTCACCGGCCTGATCGGTGAACGCTTCGGGCGCACAGCGCAGGGGATAGCCGGGGTTATTACCGCGTTCACGTTCCCTATGTGGTCCGTGGCCACGGCTATCGCCTTTGCCTCGGCGCTGCACGCGTTCACCGCGTTGTCCATCGAATCAGCGATCGTCGTCACCGCCCTACTGCTACTGGTATTCCTGTCAGCCGGCGGAATGCGGGCCGTTGCATTCACCCAGACCGCGAATTTTGTCGTATTCGTGGCGATGCTCGCGGTAGGGGTCGCGGCGTTCCTGATCAACCCCGGATTCAACGGGTTGGCCACCCTCGCTGCCGAGCAGCCGGAGATGGTGGATCTCGGCAACGCAGGAGTGACGCTGATCGTCGCCTGGTTCGGGACCTTCATCATCAATGTGCTGCTGGCACAGGCGGCCTTCCAGATGACCATGTCCTGCCGCACCCCGGAGGATGGGCGCAAGGGAATGCTATACGCAGCCGGTTTGGGTGTTCCGTTCATCCTCATCGGCACGCTGCTTGGCGTCGCTGCCGCCGTCGTCGTCCCCTCCCAGGATCTGGCTCTCGTAGCCGTACCCACCTATATTGCGCAGGTGCTGCCGGCGCCGCTTGCTGGCGTATTCTTCCTGGGTATCTGGGCGTGTGCCCTTGGCTGGGCCGCGCCGTGCCAGTTCTCCGGCGCCACGAGCCTGGGCCGCGATGTTGGGCGCGCGCTGCGCCCGCACGCAACCGAAGAGGACCTGGTCCGGTACACGCGCTGGTCGTTGGTCCTGTTGACGGTGTTGATGATCGTCTTCGCCTTCCTGCGATCCGAGGAATCAGCCTGGTGGAACGTGCTGGCCTGGACCCTGCGCAACGGAGCAACCCTCGCCCCGGTGTTGGCAGTGCTCTTCTGGCCCTTGGTCACCAGGCAGGCCGCCTATGCGGCGATGCTGGTCGGCTTTACCACCGGATTGTCCTGGTACCACTTCAGCGAGTGGTCGCCGTCGAGTTTCCTCTACGGTATCCACCCGGTATGGGTGGGCATGACGGCGAATGTGACCACGCTGGTTGTCGT
>DGBL01000034.1 GCA_002384315.1 Micrococcaceae bacterium UBA4005
TGAGGTGCCCAGCGCGCACCATGACTGCGTTGCCACGGGGTTCCAGGTCGGTCACCTCGACGTGGAGAAGGTTGCGGGGGCTCCCGGCTGGGGGAGTTGGAAATACCGAGACGGACCGGGGGCTGAAGACTGCCGCTGCCGGGGTAGCTGGAACCAGTGGCTGGTCAGCGGTAGCCCACAGCAGCAGGCCCTCTGCCGTGCGCAAGCCGCCCTCGGCAGTTTCGCCGAGGACTAAGTTCAGCCCGGCCAGGCCCGCCGCGAAGGCGCTGCGCGGACGCTCAAAGACAGACTGCGGGTCGCCTTCCTCACTGATCCGGCCGTTCTCGAGGATCACCACGGAATCTGCGAGGATCATCGCGTCGAGCACGCTATGGGTCACGATGATCGCCTCCCGCCCGGCGAGCACACGTCGCAGCATGCGCCGCAGGGCTGGCGCGGTTTGCGCGTCCACTGCCGCGAGGGGTTCGTCGAGTAGCAGCAGATTCGGATCTGCGGCCAGCGCGCGGGCCACCGCGACCCGCTGTGCCTGGCCCCCCGATAGCTCCGTGGGGCGTCGGCGCTCTAGGTCGGAGGCCTCGACCTCCGCAAGCCAGCGGCGGGCGCACGCGCGGGCAGCGGACCTGCCCATGCCAGCAGACCGGGGGGCGAAAGCAACATTATCGAGCACATTCAGGTGGGGAAAGAGGAGCGGATCCTGGGTGAGCAGGGCCACCGGCCGCTGATATGCAGGAGTCCAAGTGCGGGCGTCGAACAGGACCTCGCCGCTGAGGCTTGCGCTGCCGCTGTCAGCGCGTAGCAGTCCGGAGATGATAGCCACGAGGGTGGATTTCCCGGCCCCGTTCGGACCCATGATCGCCGTCGTCGAGCCGTCTGCGCTACGGAGGTCGACATCGAAGCCGCGGGCGCGTACGCAGGCGGACAGGCGCAGGCTCACGGCGTCGACCCTGTGTGCGCGGGCCGGTGCGCGACGACGACGACGGCTACCGCGACAGCCACCAGAATAAGTGAGAGCGCAACGGCGGCATCCGGATCGGTTTCCCGTTGCAGGTAGATTTCCAGCGGCAGTGTCCTGGTGACACCCTGCAGGCTTCCTGCGAAAGTCAGGGTTGCGCCGAACTCGCCGAGCGCCCGCGCAAAGGAGAGGACCGTCGCCGAGATGAGTCCGGGCAGGATCAACGGGATAGTGACACGGCGTAAAACGGTGGTAGGGCTGGCTCCGAGGGTGGCCGCGACGGCCTCATAACGTTGGCCGGCGCTGCGGAGGGAGCCTTCGAGGCTCAACACCAGGAAGGGCAGGGCCACGAAAGCCTGGGCTAGGACCACGGCCGTGGTGGAGAAAGCGATATCGATACCCAGTGCGCGCAGGCTTCCGCCAAGGAGCCCCTGCCGTCCGAATGCGTAGAGCAGGGCGATGCCGCCGACCACGGGCGGGAGGACCAGTGGAACTAGCACGCATGCGCGTAGAAATTTCTGCCCGGGGAAGTGCGTGCGGGCAAGGACAAGGGCCAGCGGAACCCCGCCGAGCAGGCACAGCGCCGTCGCCGCCGCGGAGGTGCGCAGGCTCAAAAGCAGGGCAGCCGTCGCTGATTCGGAGCTGACCAGGGCAATGAAACGGCTCCAGTCCACTTTCGCGACGATCGCGCCCAGTGGAAGGATGACGGCGAGAAATCCGATGGCCGCAATGATCAGCACCCAGCGCGGCAAACCGGAAGTGTTGTAGCGGAGGGACCCCACAGCCTCAGCCCTGCTCCGGAGTCGAGGGCCTACCGGGTTCCCCGCCGGCGCCAGCCGCCCCGAACCCTGCCTCGCGAAGGACTCCGGCTCCTACCGGGCCAGTCAACAGGGCGATAAAATCGCTGGCTGCCACGGTCTCGCGACCGGCGAGAGTCCCCACCGGATACGAGGCGTGCGCCGCCGCCCCACCCAGCGGAATGGAGCTCACGCGCGCTCCCGCGGCACGGACGTCCGTGGCGTACACCAGCCCTGCATCGGCCTCGCCGGCGAGCACTTTGCCCATGACTCCGGCCACGGAGGATTCCTCGCTGACCGGTGCAAGCGTGACGCCTGCGGCGTCCTGCACGCGGTCAGCGGCAGCGCCGCACGGAACCTGCGGGGCGCAGAGCACGACGTCGGCCCCGGCCCTCGCCAAGCTCTCCAGCCCGGTAATCCGCTGCGGATTACCGGGCTGGACGGCGATGGCCAGGGTATTGGTTGCAAAGATCGCCACCGCTCCGGTGACAACCCCGTCTTCGACCAGGCGCTGCATGATCGAGGTGTCCGCCGCCGCGAAGATGTCCGCTGGCGCGCCGGCGGAGAGTTGGGTGGCGAGGTCCGCCGAGCCGCCAAAATTCAGCGTGACCTGCCTGCCCGGATAGCTGGCCTCATACCTTCGGGCAAGTTCCTCGAAGGCGCTGCGCAGCGACGCCGCCGCATAAACCCGCACTTCGGCCTCGTTCTGGGGCGGCGGGGCCGTGCACCCTGAGGCCAGCACTGCCAGCACCGCGAACATCGCCAGTACGGCCGGACCGGCAAGGCCGGCACGAGGTGCCCAGCCCGGGCGAACGCTCACGGTCGGCCGCTTGGGACGGGTGCTTCGACGATGACGTTGGTCGCTTTGATCACGGCCACAGCTACGCTTCCGGGGACGATACCGAGTTCACGGACCGCTTCTGCGCTCATCAGCGATACCACCCGGTGTGGTCCGCACTGCAATTCCACTTGCGCCATGACGACGTCGGCGGTCACC
>DGBL01000151.1 GCA_002384315.1 Micrococcaceae bacterium UBA4005
GCGTTCACCATCAAGGTTCCTGCCATCGGATGGAAGCCCGACGGGTTTGACTCCGCGACGCTGAAGGCCAAGCCGCTGGTCACCACTGACAACGTCTCAGCGAAAAACGCGATCAAGACCAAGCAGTTCTGGCTCGTATGGATCGTCCTGTTCTGCAACGTCACAGCCGGTATCGGCATCCTCGAGCAGGCGGCCCCAATGATCCAGGACTTCTTCCGCGGAGCCGACGGCACCACCGCCGTCACCGCCGCCGTGGCCGGTGGGTTCGTCGGATTGCTGTCCATCGCGAACATGAGCGGGCGCTTCATCTGGTCCAGCACCTCCGATATTGTCGGGCGGAAGCGGATCTACATGGTCTATCTCGGGGTCGGCGCTGTGTTGTACACAATCCTCGCTCTCTTCGGCTCCGGCACCACGGCCCTGTACGTGCTGCTCGCGTTCGTGATTCTCTCCTTCTACGGTGGCGGCTTTGCCACCGTGCCGGCGTACCTGCGGGACCTCTTCGGCACGTTCCAGGTTGGAGCCATCCACGGTCGCCTGCTGACCGCCTGGTCGGCGGCAGGGGTAGCCGGACCGCTGATCGTCAATGCGTTCCTGGACGCCCAGGGCACCCCGGGAGAGCTCACCGCAGCGGCCTACCAGCCAGCACTGCTCACCATGGTCGGCCTGCTGATCATCGGCTTCATCGCCAACCTGATGATCAAGCCAGTCGATTCCCGATTCCACGAACCGGTTGCCAAGACCGCTAAAGAACCCGCCATGGAGGCATAAGATGACTACCGCTCGAATCACCTTTGTCTGGGCCCTTGTTGGGGTTCCGCTCTGCTACGGCATCTTCCAGACGCTGACCCGCGTCTCCGCCCTGTTCGGCGGCTGACTCGACTCAGGCAGACCTGAAAAAGGAGGGGCGCCCGGTATATACCGGGCGCCCCTCCTTGCATACTGCGTATATGTAAGCCCGAGGTTTACCGGGAGGCCAGATCCTCGGCCGCGACCCGCGTGATCTCTTCTGCGATGGCCTGGCCCATCGATGCCGTGCTTCCGGTCCCGCCGAGGTCTGCTGTGAGCAGTGCTCCGTCCCGGGCCAGCACATTTTCGATGCTGGTGAGCATGGCTGCGGCGGCGTCTGTTTCGCCCAGGTGCTCAAGCATCATGGACCCGCTCCAGATCTGTCCGATCGGATTGGCCACACCCTTTCCGGCGATATCCGGCGCTGAGCCGTGGACCGGTTCGAACAAACTGGGAAATTTCCGTTCGGGGTTGATGTTTCCGCTGGGGGCGACGCCGATGGTGCCGGTGCAGGCGGGCCCCAGATCGGAGAGAATATCGCCGAAGAGGTTGCTGGCGACGACGACGTCGAACCAGTCCGGGTGGAGGACGAAGTTCGCGGCCAGTATGTCGATGTGGAATTTGTCCACGCGCAGTTCGGGGAAGGATGCGGCCATAGCTTCGACCCGTTCATCCCAATACGGCATGGTGATCGATATGCCGTTGCTCTTGGTGGCTGAGGTGACATGTTTCTTGGGTCTGCTCTGGGCCAGGTCGAATGCATATTTGAGGATCCGGTCCACCCCGGTTCGAGTCATCACGGTTTCCTGGATGACTGTCTCCCGGTCTGTTCCTTCGAACATCCGGCCGCCGATGCTTGAGTACTCGCCTTCGGTGTTTTCGCGCACCACATAGAAGTCGACGTCCCCGGGGCCGCGGCCAGCCAGCGGGCTGGCAATTCCGGGCATGAGCCGGACGGGGCGGAGGTTCACATACTGGTCGAAGTGGCGGCGGAACTGCAGCAGGCTTCCCCACAGCGAGATATGGTCGGGGACCACGTCTGGCCACCCGACAGCTCCGAAATAGATGGCGTCGAAGCCGCTAAGTTGATCCAGCCAGTTGTCCGGAAGCATTTTCCCGTGCTTGAGGTAATAGTCGGCGCTGGCGTAGTCGAACTCGGTGATGTCGAGAGTGAGGTCGAAGGCATCAGCGGTGGCATTGAGTGCCCGCAATCCTTCCGGGATGACCTCCTTGCCAATGCCGTCCCCTGCGATGACGGCGATTTTGTGCGATTTCGTCATAGATGTGCTCCTTTGCTCTGCATGACTGTGCGGGTGGAAAGGACGAGATGTCCTGGGCTGCTTACTTACATTCGATGACGCCCATCATGCCCAAATCCTCATGATCGAGAACATGGCAGTGGAACACCGATTTTCCGGTGAAATCCTCGAAGGCAATGAGGATCTTCACCTTGCCGTTGGCGGGGATGTTCACTACATCCTGCCAGGTGGGTTCGGTGAGGTCCCGGTCGCCGTCCTCGACAACCTGGACGGGCCAAACGTGCAAGTGGAAGGGGTGGTCCATAGGACTCGTATTGGTGAGCGTCCACTCCTCGACACTTCCGGCGGAGACAATTTCGTCGACGCGCGCGCCGTCGAACGCCTTGCCGTTGATCTCGAAACTCATCCCGGGGCCAACCCGCCCGCGCATCGTCCCGGTCATGCCCATGGAGAAGATGAGTTCACGCCGGCTGTCGATGCTTTCTGCCCGCAAATCCCGGGCGCGCTGGGTGGAAGGCACCTCGGGTAGCGCGGGGGCCTCGGCGCCGCTCACGTCGAGAAAAGCCAGGTCCACGGACGCGCTCGCCGAATTGCTGGACTGGCCCATCATGGCGCCCATGCCGCCGCGCATGTAGGGTGCCGCCCGCAGGACCGAGGTCCCGGCAGCCATCGTCACGAGTAGTTCGGCCCGGTTCCCGGGGGCCAGCAGTACGTCGCTGACGCTGGCGGGCGCGTCCATTCTGCCGCCGTCGAGGGCCAGGAGCTGCACGTTCTGGCCTTCTAGTTGAAGCCGCAGGTACCGGGAGGTACAGGCATTGAGGATCCGCCAGCGTTCGCGTTCGCCGGGGGCCGCTTCGATGACGGGCCGCACTTGGCCGTTGACCATCACGGTTGAGCCTTCCCGGCCCATCATCCGCTCCATTGGGGCGGGTGCAATAATCGATCCACGGGAGCTAAGGCTGACGTCGGAGACCACCAGCACCCGCTCGCGAGTGATCGGGAACGGGTCCTCCGGGGGGTCCTCGACAATGATGAGGCCGTAGAGGCCGGCGGAAACCTGGTCGGCCACTACTCCGTGGTGGTGGGGATGGTACCAATAGGTTCCTGGGAGGTGATCCTCGGGCAGGCGGAATTCGTAGTCAAAGGAGTCTCCAGGCTCCACAGTGACGAACGGGTTGTCTCCCCGGCCCTGGGGCGAGACATGAAGCCCGTGGACATGCAGATTTGTCACCGAATCCAGCTCATTGACCAGCGAGGTACGCAGAATGTCCCCAGGGTGAAGACGCAGCGTCGGGCCCGGAACCGCGCCGTTAAACCCCAGAAGCTGGGCCGGGGGACCGCCAAGGGAAACCTGCACCGGACCGGCCTTGAGCTGCACCTCCAGCGTCCCGTCCTGGCTGAGCAGCGCGTCAGGCTCTTGGAGCGGATCACCCGGACGCCGACCGCCCGGTGCGGAAATGCTATTCGTCAGCAGGAGCCCCGCGGCACCAGTGGCCAGCGCGCTACCGCCAGCAACGCCCAGCGCGAGGGCACCTCTGCGGGTGAGTGGTTTCACCGGTCCCCGTCGTCGAGGGAGCGGCGTCGTTCGTTATATTCATCGGTGTTGAGTTCCCCTCGGGCGTATCGCTCATCGAGGATCTCCCGGGCCCCCCGGCCGCGTTCGGAAGGCTGACGGCTTTCAGATCCGCGCGAGGTATTGTCAATGCCGCCGCTGAGGGCCCGCACCAGCAGGATCGACAGCAGAATGACGCCAAGAATCAGAAGAATCCAGAACAGGCCCATCCATCCGTAGCCCATACCGTTATCGAAACCCATCATTGCTGCCCCCTCGAGTGCTACCTGCACTATGGACTCAGCATATGCCTCCCGGCTGGTACACAACCAGCGCCGGCCTGGAGCAGGCAAAGCAAGCGGGAAACCAGGATCCCTTAGGATAGTTCCAGCGCATGGCGCAACTGGCTGTGGGGGTGGGGTCCCCCGCCACCTCCGGCACCCATCGAGGCTCTCCTTGCTGCACTTTCCATCCACTAATACGGCGGCGCACCGTCCCGCACCCGCGGAGGTCGCGCGGCTCGGCAAACTGCTCGACGATCAGGTATGGGCGTTCAGTAATTGCCGGGTGGACGTGCCAGGCCGACCTGTGGCGGAGGTTGACTGGTTCTTCTACAACATCCGTACCGGGAGCCTGATGTTGAGTGAATGGAAGCGATTCCCGGATCAGGTCTCCTTTGCCGCAGACACGGGAAAGCCCTGGCTGCTTGCCAATGGAGCCTCGGTGGATAACCCTATTGAGCAGGTGGCACGGCAACTGGACGCCGTCCGGTTGGCGATCCGCCGATCGATCGTGCACCAGCACTTTCCCGGATTCGACGAGCAAAATCTCAACCCTGCGCAGAGCGTGTACTCGCCACAGGTGGATGCCTCCACCGTGATCGAGCGGATCCGGTATGGAAAGGTCCACGGCTCCCTGGAGCCCCTTGCCGCCTGGGTGCAGAACCGTATCGGCCCGGTCCCGCTGAGACTGCCCGACGACGCCGGTCTGCTCCCGCTGGCCGAGAGCTTTTGCGGGTTGTTCCGATGCGCTTTACCACCTGAACTAAAAGCGAAACTACGTGCTTCCCAAGTAACAGAACCGGGAGCGCGCGCTACTGCCGCGCAGCGCGTGAGTGCCATCCATCGTGAGATCGCGCGGCTACACGGCGAGTTGGCGGAGTTGACGCTCGAGACGGTGCGCGTGCCCGCAACGGTGGTCGCGGCGCCGGTTGTTGTTCTTCCGGCAACCAAACCGCCGACGTCGGCAGGCGAACATGTGCGTATTAAGGCCCATGTCGCGCGTGCTTTCCAGAGAGCTGGTCACAGCGCGGAGGAGTCCAGAAATGCCCTAGCCAGTGCCTGGCTCGCGGTGCTGCGGGACCCGACCCTGCACGGAACCAAAGGCATCAGCCTC
>DGBL01000200.1 GCA_002384315.1 Micrococcaceae bacterium UBA4005
CCCAGGGCCCGGGGTGCATGGCATGGCCGGGTATCACGCAGCGCAGCGCGCTCTGCGCACCGAGTTCGGCCTGCCGGTCCCAGGCTTAGGCGTGGAATAACGCGTGCCGGACTTTGCTGTTCAGTCGCGCAGCGGCGGGCGGGTATCCTCGTCCTGATTCTGGAACGGTGTTTCCCCGGATCCGGCAGCGCTTCCGGCGCTGGAAGTAGTATCCCGACCGCTCTCGGAATTTTCCGCCCGGTGCATAGCCCCGGCGGCGGATTCCTTCGCCTTTTTCACGGCCGCGGTGGCCTGCTCCTGAAACTCAGGAACCTTGTTCCTCAGCGTTTTGGTCGTATCCGTAACCCGTTCCTGCACGCGTGGGTTCTGCCAGAGTTCATCGGCCTTGCTCTTGATCGTCTCGTAGCTCTCTCTTCCCGCGCGGGTCCCAAGCACGTAGCCGAGAGCCATGCCGGAGATGAAGACCAGTTTGTTTTTCATGGGGCTCCTCCTGAACTAGGTAGTTGACTTACTAAATTCGAATGTAGTCGTCATCGGCATGGATGTCACAAGAAGGCCAGCGCAGGGATTAATTCCCATAGGTAGAGATCGCCATTCCGGGACGAATGGCCCTGTTGCAGCCGTGGGTCTGGCATCTAGCCTGAACGCACGTACCTTGTCGGGAGATTTGCGGGAAGTTCCGCTCTCCGTCCGTGCCGGGCTTCTTGTACGGTGTCGGCACTGCGCACTATCCCTCACCCATTCCAAGGGAGACGTTATGGCAAGCGTTGGTCTGCTTTACGTTGGTGCAGTTCTGTTTATCAACGGGTTGATGTTGCTGGGAAAGATTCCCGGAAAGTCAGCCGCTGTCCTGAATTTCTTTGTCGGAACAATGCAGGTGGTTTTTCCAACAATGATCATTATGCAGGCAAACAACGATCCGGCAGTGATTTTCGGCGCTGCAGGCCTGTATCTTTTCGGATTCACGTATCTCTACGTCGGAATACTCCAAGTCACGGGATGGAGTGGTGAAGGCCTAGGCTGGTTCTCGCTTTTTGTCTCGGCGTGCGCCGTCGTAATTGGAGCTCTCCAATTTACCCTGATCGGTGACCCCGTTTTTGGAGTCATCTGGTTCGTATGGGCGGCCCTCTGGTTCATGTTCTTCCTCCTACTGGGGCTGGGGCGGGATTCGATCACCATGATGACCGGGTGGTTCACGGTTTTTATCAGTCATCTCACCGGAACTATTCCTGCGTTTTTCTTGCTGCTTGGCCGGTACGAGACGAACGCCGGATACGCCGCAGCGGTGGCTGTTCTGGCGATCCTTGGATTAGTCGCGTCCTACATACTAGGGCGCGGGGCGATGCATCGTTCAGTTCCGGAACGGGTCGATTCCACCCCCAGGACCGCCTGACCCGGCAAATAAACAACCCAACGGCAGAGAGGATGCGCTTTGGCAACCTATGAATACAGATGTCCAGGATGCGAGCCGTTCGACGCGGTACACACGATGGGCGAAGCCCCTGCAACAACGGCGTGCGTGTTCTGCGGGGGAAACGCAACACGGCGGATGAGCGCCCCGCACTTGTCCGTCGCAGGAAGCGCAGCCTACAAACTCATCGATTCGACTCGTCGGAGCGCATACGAACCGGAAGTCGTGGATACCCGGCTTCCTGGACGGCCCGCGCGGGTCCAACCCTACACATTCAATCCGCTCCACCAGAAGCTGCCAAAGCCTTAGTGGCCGCGGTGCTGCTGCCCAATCTCAGGAGAGATCATGCCAACAAATATCTTCCCGCTTGTTTCCGGCAGGAAATTTGAAGACCAGGAAAAAATTGGCCACAACCGGTGGCACCCGGACATCCCGCCGGTAGCGACGGTCAAACCCGGCGAATCTTTCCGGGTGGATTGCCGGGAATGGTTTGACGGAGCGATTGTCAATGATGATTCGGCGCAAGATATTCTTGACGCCCCGCTTCTTACTGTTCACAAACTCAGCGGGCCGTTCGCGGTCGAAGGAGCCCGTCCGGGGGATCTGTTGGTTGTGGATATCCTCGACGTGGGACCGATTCCGCAGGAGGATTCAGGACCGCTCGCGGGGCAGGGGTGGGGGTATACGGGAATATTTTCCCGTAACAATGGGGGCGGATTCCTCACGGAGCAGTTCCCGGATGCCTATAAGGCCATTTGGGATTTTAACGGGCAAATCGCTACCTCGCGCCACGTCCCGGAAATTTCGTTCCCGGGGTTGATCCATCCGGGGCTGATGGGCACAGCCCCATCGGCGGAATTGCTCGCCCGATGGAACAAGCGGGAAGGGGACCTCATTGCGACGGACCCGCTGCGCGTTCCTCCGCTGGCACTTCCTCCAGAAGCTGAACACGCGCTCTTAGGCCATCTTGACCCGTCAGACTTCAGCCGGGTCGCTGCCGAGGCTGCCCGGACTGCACCGCCGCGTGAAAACGGGGGTAATCAGGACATCAAGAACATGACCAAGGGCACGCGGATTTTCTATCCGGTGTTTGTTGACGGCGCCAATCTGTCGATGGGTGATCTTCACTTCTCCCAGGGCGACGGCGAAATCACGTTCTGCGGGGCGATCGAGATGGGTGGATTCATCGATCTGCGGGTCGACCTCATCAAGGGCGGGATGGACACGTACGGAGTAAGCGAGAACGCCATCTTCCTGCCGGGTACGGTAGACCCCCAGTTCAGCCAATGGATCGCTTTTTCGGGAACGTCCGTGACCTTGGATGGAAAGCAGCACTACCTTGATTCGCACTTGTCGTATCAGCGGGCTTGTCTCCACGCTATCGACTATCTGACGAAGTTTGGGTACAGCCCGGAACAGGCCTACTTGCTGCTTGGTGCCGTGCCGATCGAAGGGCGGCTATCGGGTGTGGTCGATATTCCAAATTCGTGTTCAACGGTATACATTCCCACCGCGGTTTTCGACTTCGATGTGCGCCCGTCGGCAGCGGGGCCGCACCAGATCAATCCAGGGATTGGTGCGCCGAAAGCTCATAACGCCTGATTCTGGGGAAGATACTTGCCCTTGTCGAGGATTCAAGGGCCAACCGGTTAGCCGGGCGTCCTAGCAGCGGTGAAGTGCAACTGCTGGGGCGCCTGGACCAGCTGGAGCGATTGACTTATCGGGACGACTGCCTACCCGGCAACATCGACTAACCGGCAANNGAGTAAGGACCGGAGCTCGGCGGATTCGAGGCCTTCGCCTGCCATGAGCGAACTCTCGATATCGCGCGCCGTGAGCAGCGAGCTCAGACCGAGCGATGTAATCGCCACACGCTGACGACGACGGTCTTCCGTGTCCCGGATGCGGGTGATGAAACCGTGCCGCTCGAGTTTGTCCAGGGTCCGGCCGATGGTCTGCGCCTGAACGCGGATAGCGAGGGCAAGTTTAGCCGCTGTCATCGCCTCGTGGTTGGCGAGCACTCCGAGGGTGGTGTAGCCCGCATGGGTCATGCCAAGGTCGAGCAGCCGGGTATTCCATGCGTGGTCAACAAGGCGGGCAGCGGTTGTGAGGAGTCGGCTGGTTGACCAATCAGTGAGTTCAGGCATGCGGCGCTACTTCCGGGGTGAAGGTGGCACACCTGCCCGATCGCGGTCGGCACAATCGGGCAGGTGAATCTTGGGGGCGCCCTCGACCAGAGCAGAAGTCCGCTCCAACCACACGGCGCCATCACTTTCCACTATGCCCGCAATATTTCAAGTTTCCGCAAGGTCGAACCAAAGCTTTCCACAAGTTTTAGGTGATCGGTATGGATCGATCGCAGCGGCGACCCATCGGCGCAGACAGCGCGGGTGGATCCCAGAAAAGCATTTATACACGACCAAATTCAATATTCGTTCAAGATGAACCGAAATTCCGTGAACATCTCTGGCAGTCTGGATCCATGTCCGATGAACTATTGAACCGTACGGCCCTTGTTGTCGAGGACGACGACGATATCCGGCAACTCCTTGTCGTTACCCTGCGCAAGAGTGGGTTTACGGTCTTTGAGACGGCGAGCGGACATGTAGGGCTTGACCTTGTCCGTGAGCATCACCCGGACCTTATTACCCTGGACCTCAACCTGCCCGACCTGGACGGGGTGGAAGTCTGCCGGCAGGCGCGCGCAATCAGCAACGCATATATTGTCATGGTCACGGCGCGCCAGGATGAAATCGACCGATTGATTGGCCTGGAAATTGGCGCCGATGATTTTATCGGCAAACCGTTCAGCCCGCGCGAACTCTCAGCCCGGGTATCCGCAATGTTCCGGCGCCCCCGGGGAGGTCCTCCCGCATCCGCACCTGCTGTCGGGAACCTCCCGGTGGTAAAGCCCGCGTCCGCCCGCACTTTGCGCCACGATGGTTTGATCATGGATGTTGATGGACGGACTGTCCTCATGGACGGAGTCGAACTCGCTCCGACCCGGATCGAGTTTGAACTGCTTGAGGCGCTCATGGAGGCGCCGCACCGCGTCTGGAGCCGCGATGCCTTGCTTGAACGGGTATGGGGCGAGGGCTGGTCGCAGGACCACCATCTGGTGGAGGTGCATATCAGGAACCTGCGTAAGAAGCTCGGCGAAAATATTAAGGATCCGCGGTTTATCCGCACTGTCCGCGGAGTGGGATACCGGATGATGCCCGCGCCCAAAGGGGAGTCCGCGGGCTAGACCCGCACCGCATGGCGGGGTTTCGGTGACACACTTGATGCGTGGCCCATCTAGACGTGTCGAACATCGACTATTTCCTTTCCGACGGTCGGCAATTGCTCAATGCCGTGTCCTTAAAGGTCGGTGAAGGCCACAAGACTGCGTTGATAGGCCCAAACGGCACGGGGAAAACCACCCTTTTGCGGATCGTATCCGGGGACATCACACCCGACGGCGGCGCGGTCGGGCGCTCGGGGAGTATGGGCGTCATGCGGCAGTTCGTGGGCCAGGTGCGTGACGAAACTACGGTGCGCGACCTACTGGTTTCGGTGGCCCCCGCAGTGCTGGCCGCCGCGGCCACAGCCGTGGATGACGCCGAGCTGGCGATGATGGACGCCGACGACGAGCCGACCCAGATGCGTTACGCACACGCGATTACCGACTGGGGAGACGCCGGTGGGTATGAACTGGAAACCACGTGGGACGAGGTCTGCATAGCGGCGCTTGGGCTGTCCTTTGACCGGGCACAGTACCGGGCGGCCTCCTCGCTATCCGGCGGTGAGCAGAAGCGATTAGTCCTCGAGGCGCTGTTCTCCGGCCCTGACGAATTACTGTTGCTCGACGAACCTGATAACTACCTCGATGTGCCAGGCAAACGATGGCTCGAATCGAAGATGGCGGAATCGAGCAAATCAGTGCTTTT
>DGBL01000131.1 GCA_002384315.1 Micrococcaceae bacterium UBA4005
GATCCTCGCGCGATTCTTTCTGCCCGCTCCGCGGGTGACCAGCCGTGAAAGGCCATTGTGGAAATTCTCCGAATCATCCTGCTCGTCCTCCTGGGCATCACCAGCCTGCTCCTGACGCTGCTGATCCTGCTGCATAAGGGGCGCGGCGGCGGTATGTCGGACATGTTCGGCGGGGGGATGAGTTCGAGCATGGGTTCCTCCGGTGTCGCCGAACGGAACCTGAACCGTTTCACCGTTGCGTTGAGCTTGGTTTGGGGCGTTGTGATTGTATCCCTCGGACTGATCCAGCGTTTCTCCGGCTAACGGACTCCACCCTGGTCAGGGTAAGCGACCCACAGCGGCCCTAGCTGGCCGACTCCTCGGGGACTATCAGCCGCCCAGGCAACTGGGCGGCTGCCTCTTGGTCGATTAGCCACAGCGTCTTGCGCAGCCCGCGCGCGCCGGCGGCCGGAACCTGAACATGGCCCGCGTTGGCCAAGGCCAATCCCACAGCCCCCGCCTTGTCCTTGCCGCTGACGGCTATCCACACTTGATTCGCGGTATTTATCGCCTCCAGGGTCAGTGAAACCCGTTTCGGCGGGGGTTTGGGCGCATCAGCTACACCGACGACAGTGCGTCCCGTGGTCCGGATTCCGGCCAGTTCAGGAAAGAGCGAGGCGACGTGGGCGTCCGGACCCACCCCCAGTAGCAGAACGTCGAAGCGCGGCACCCGCGCGTCCGGTCCAGCGTTGTTTCCGCTCTCCGCGCCTGCGACCGCGGCGAGCTGCGCCGCATAATCGCTGGCGGCGTCGTCCTCGGTGGCGAACTGGTTTGTCGTTCCGACTTCGTGGACCTTCTGCGGGTCCACCCCTACCTTGTCCAACAGAGCGGACCACGCCTGGGTGGCGTTACGGTCGGGATGCCCGGCGGGCAGGAATCTCTCGTCTCCCCACCAGAAGTGGACCCGTGACCAGTCGACCGCGCGCTGTGCGGGGCATTCGGCCACGGCCTGCAGTGCGGCGATGCCCATAGTCCCGCCCGTCAGGACCACAGTCGCCGAACCGAGTTCGTTCTGCACATCGACCAGCCGGGTAACTAGCCGTGCAGCGACAGCAGCCGCCAGAAGTGAAGGATCAGGATGGATACTGACGGTCGGTTCAGCGTTCACGCGGTAGCACGCTCCTCGTGTAGATGGCGGTTGCCGGGACAACGAATGTTAAGACTTGAGGCCGGCCAGGGCAAGCCCGTCCGTGATCACTTCTCCGAACACCTCGTCCGGGTCGAGCCGGCGTAGTTCCTCGGCGAGGCAGTCCTGCAAGCTTCGCCGGGGCAGGGAAATCCGCTGGACGGGCTGTCCCGGTTGATGCAGTTCCGCCATTTCCGAATGCGGGCGGTGCAGTTCAACATCACCAGCACTGCGGGAAAGCCGTACCCGTTGCAGCCCCGTTCCTGCAGGGCCCTCGACTATTGTCACCGGGGCTTCAAGCGATCGGCCGAGCCAGGCGGCCATGAGGATAGTGGAAGGGGAGTCAACAGCGCCTTCCACTAGCACCGAGGTGACCGGAGACTGGTCCAGCTGGTCCATCATGGCGGCCAACTGCATCCGCCACAACGTCAACCGGGTCCACGAGAGGTCGGTATCGCCGGCCTGGTAGGTGTTTCGAATATTCATCAGCGCCAGCCCGGGTTCGTCTTCGGCGCCGACGTCGGTGATCCGGCGGTGCGCGATCCGCCCGATCGGCGACTCGGCCGCCGACTCGGGTGCGCCGTGCGGCCACCAGGCAACAATCGGTGCATCGGGGAGCAGTAGCGCAGCGATTGCTGACTCGCTGCCTTCGGCGAGCTCTCCATACCCTTTCAGGATGACGACTTCGGAGGCCCCGGCATCGCCCCCCACCCGAATCTGTCCGTCGAGGCGGGTCGGTTCGGCTGCGCTGCCTTCGGCGAGCACGATGATGCGGCACGGGTGCTCCCGGCTGGCCGCGTTGGCCGCACTGATCGCTTCCTCCTCATACCCGGACCGGGTGATCACCACGAGGGTCAGCACGCGCCCTAACGCTACGACTCCGCCTTTGTCCCGGAGAGTCATCAACTCTTTGGATACCTTCGAGGTGGTGGTATCCGGCAGTTCTACGATCATGGTCTTCTCCAGGTTCTGCCGTCTTGGGCCAGGAGCTCGTCCGCCGAGGCCGGCCCCCAACTGCCGGGCGCATATTTTTCCGGTTGCCCGGCGAGCGTCTGCCAGTGCTCCTCGAACGGGTCGAGGATTTTCCAGGAAAGCTCGACTTCCTCATGGCGGGGGAAGAGCGGTGGTTCGCCCAGCAGCACGTCAAGGATCAGCCGCTCGTAGGCTTCGGGGCTCGATTCGGTGAAGGCATGTCCGTAGCCGAAGTCCATCGTCACATCGCGGACTTCCATCTGGGTTCCGGGCACTTTCGAGCCGAACCGGATCGTCACCCCTTCGTCTGGCTGGACCCGGATCACCACAGCGTTCTGACCGAAGTCGTCCTCGTCATGGTCGCGGAAGAGCAGGTTCGGGGCGCGTTTGAACACCACCGCAATTTCGGTCACCCGCCGGCCTAGCCGCTTTCCGGCCCGGAGATAGAAGGGCGCCCCGCTCCACCTGCGCGTGTTGATGTCCACGCGCACCGCAGCGAAGGTTTC
>DGBL01000135.1:0-1064 GCA_002384315.1 Micrococcaceae bacterium UBA4005
CACCAAATCGGTGCTCGGATCCAACCATGCGCACCTCCAGCTAGCCCTCGACGACCATGCCGGTCGTGTGGTGGTCAGCTGCGCGATCGACAACCTCACCAAAGGCACCGCTGGCGGGGCCATCCAGTCCATGAATATTGCCCTCGGCCTCCCAGAGACCGCAGGTCTGAGCGTGCAGGGAGTTTCTCCATGAGCATTACCGCCCCCGCCGGGTTCCGCGCCGCAGGCGTAGCAGCCGGACTCAAGAGCTCGGGAAAGCCAGATATCGCGCTGGTAGTCAACGACGGGCCGCTTCACCACGCAGCCGCTGTGTTCACCTCCAACCGGGTGGCTGCCGCTCCAGTGCACTGGTCGCGGCAAGTGGTCAGCGATGGCCGCGTGGACGCCGTGGTGCTCAATTCAGGCGGCGCGAATGCCTGCACGGGTAGCGAAGGGTTCCAGAACACGCATACGACCGCCGAGACCGTGGCTGGGCTGCTGGGTTTTTCCGCCGGTGATGTGTTTGTCTGCTCCACCGGGTTGATCGGAGAGCAGCTTCCCATGAACCTGCTCCTGGCTGGAGTGGAAGCTGCAGCGCTTAAGCTCTCAACCGGCGGAGGACTGCTGGCTGCCGAAGCGATCATGACCACCGATTCGGTGTCCAAGCAGGCGGCGTATCCGGCCTCCGCCGACGCTCCCGCGGAAGGCTACTCGATCGGCGGCATGGCCAAGGGTGCCGGCATGCTTGCTCCCGGACTGGCCACGATGCTGGTCGTCCTGACCACCGATGCCGTTCTGGACCCGGCGCAGTTGGATGCCGCGCTGCGCGCAGCGACCCGGGTCAGCTTCGACCGGACAGACGCGGACGGGTGCATGTCCACCAACGACACCGTAGTACTTCTGTCCTCCGGAGCCAGCGGGGTGGAGCCCGACGCCGGCCAGTTCCAGTCAGCTCTGACCACCGTCTGCCTGGACCTCGCTGCCCAGCTGATCAACGACGCCGAAGGCGCCAGCCACACGATCGCGGTGAAAACCGTGAATGCCGCCTCCGAACGCGACGCCGAGACGGTAAGCCGCGCGGTGGC